>CAMBES010000007.1 GCA_945865855.1 Rhizobium sp. Q54
ACCAAAGATGCAATAACGGCTTATTTTCCGAAGCGCTGTTAAAATAATCGCCGCTTTCTTTTAAGAGATTAAAATTTGAGACGAAGTAGGAACTGCGCGAAATATGCTTGTTCAGCTGCTTGAATTCATCAGGAAATAAGGCAAACCACCCAAAGGCAAAGCAAGAAATCAGAACCAGTAGTAATGCAGGAAATATCCGCCGAACGCGACGGCTATAAAAATCTAGAAATCTAAAACTATCTGATTCCAAGTTCTTTAAGATGATTGTTGAGATCAAGAACCCGGAAATCACAAAAAAAATATCAACACCTACAAATCCGCCGCCAAAACCAATAGCGTGAAACCCCACAACCAGAAGAATTGCAACAGCTCGGAGCCCATCAATATCCCCGCGATATTTAGGCATAAACTTCTTATCCATTCTTACTCGCGATAGTTAGGATAGGTGGCGACATTGGGCGCATGGGATAAAAAACTTGCCTAACCCGAAAGTGGTGCACCCGACAGGAGTCGAACCTGTAACCTTCTGATCCGTAGTCAGATACTCTATCCAGTTGAGCTACGGGTGCATAATTATAAACGCTTCGTCGCTTTTCTCGCTTTCGCTCGAAGACGACTCGCGCCAGGGCAAAGACTAGCTTTGCCCGCTATTCCTTTAAAATGCTTTCGCATTTTATTGCGCCTTTAGCGCAACCACTCATAGCCCAGTTGAGCTACGGGTGCATATAAAAACCACCCCCGATTGTCAGGGGGTGGTAATAATATTTTATTCTAAGCAGCAGTCTCGTTTTTCTTCTTCTTTTCTACAACTTCTTCTTTCACTACAGCTGCAGATTTTTTTCCTTGTTTGGCGATACCTAATTTTTCGCGAACTACTCTTTCGATTTCGTCAGCAACCTTCGGATTTTCTTTTAGGTAAGATTTGGTGTTTTCTTTTCCTTGGCCAATTTTACCGCCTTTGTAAGCATACCAAGAGCCTGATTTCTCAAGAACTTCGTGCTTAACAGCTAGGTCAATAACTTCGCCAAGTCTAGAAACGCCTTCGCCGTAAATAATTTCAAATTCAGCAGTTTTGAAAGGAGGGGCAACTTTATTTTTAACTACTTTCACTTTGGTTTCGTTACCAAGAACTTCTTCCTGATCTTTAATTGCAGTGCCTCTGCGGATATCCAAGCGAACTGAGGCGTAGAATTTTAGAGAGTTGCCACCTGAAGTTGTTTCTGGAGAGCCGAACATCACGCCAATCTTCATTCTGATTTGGTTGATGAAAATTATTGTTGAGTTGCTCTTCGAAACGGTGGAGGTGAGTTTGCGCAAAGCCTTGCTCATCAAGCGCGCTTGTAGACCCATTTGATTGTCTCCCATTCCGCCTTCTAGCTCGACTTGTGGAACAAGAGCTGCAACTGAGTCGATCACAACTAGATCAACCGCGCCAGAACGAATTAAGGTGTCTGTAATTTCTAAAGCCGCTTCGCCATTATCTGGTTGAGAGATGATTAACTCTTCCAAATTGATACCAAGATTTTTGGCATAGGCTGGGTCAAAAGCATGTTCAGCATCAACAAAAGCGCAGGATAATCCGGCTTTTTGCGCTTCAGCAATCGCGTGCAAGGTAAGTGTGGTTTTACCTGAAGATTCTGGTCCGTAGATTTCAACAATACGTCCGCGCGGATATCCTCCAACGCCAAGAGCAACGTCAAGCGCAAGTGATCCACTTGGAATTACTTCAATATCTAAAACTGGCTTAGAACCAAATTTCATTGCCGAGCCTTTGCCGAATTGTTTATCGATTTGCGACAGAGCTGCTTCTAGGGCTTTTTTACGATCGTTCATGTGGTCTCCTTTTTTGGGTTTGTTGGGTTTGTTGGGGGGTCAAGATTTTAAAAGTTTAAGCATGGTCTCGCCAAGTGATGCCGGGCTATCTGAAACCATTACTCCAGCTGATTTCATTGCTTCGATTTTGCTTTCTGCACCACCTTTGCCGCCAGAAATAATCGCGCCAGCATGACCCATGCGACGACCTTCTGGAGCGGTGCGACCAGCGATGAAGCCGACTGTTGGTTTTTTACGACCCTTGGCCGCTTCGCGACGAAGGAATTCTGCCGCATCTTCTTCATCAGAGCCGCCGATTTCGCCAATCATGATCATGGCTTCGGTTTCTGGATCAGACAAAAACATGTCTAGGCAATCGATAAAATCCGTTCCGTTAACTGGATCGCCACCAATGCCGATACAAGTACTTTGACCCAAGCCAACTCTTGTTGTCTGGTGAACTGCTTCGTAAGTTAAAGTGCCTGAACGTGAGACGATTCCAATTTTACCGCGCTGGTGAATATGGCCTGGCATGATACCGATTTTACACTCACCTGGAGTGATTATGCCTGGGCAATTAGGCCCAATTAAACGAGATCTAGAGCCAATTAGGGCCTTTCTAACTTTTACCATATCAAGAACAGGAATGCCTTCGGTGATGCAAACAATAAGTTCGATTTCCGCTTCAATCGCTTCAAGAATTGCATCGGCAGCGAAAGCTGGCGGCACGTAAATTACTGAGGCGTTGCAACCAGTTACTTCCTTCGCTTCATAAACCGTGTTAAAAATAGGAAGATCGAGATGCTTAGTTCCGCCTTTGCCGGGAGTGACTCCGCCGACCATTTTTGTTCCGTAAGCAACGGCTTGTTCGGTGTGAAAAGTTCCTTGCGCGCCTGTAAGGCCTTGGCAGATGACTTTGGTGTTTTTATTTACGAGTACTGACATTGGTAATCCTTAATTATTTATAGACTTTCTGCTGCTTTACCGCTTTCACAATTTTCTCAGCGGCATCAGCTAAATCATCCGCTGGAATGATCGCTAAACCAGATTCAGCAAGAATTTTTTTACCCAGATCAACATTCGTTCCTTCAAGACGAACAACCAAAGGAACAGAAAGATTGGTTTCTTTCGCCGCTTCAATAATGCCATTGGCAATGATGTCGCAACGCATGATTCCGCCGAAGATATTCACCAAAATTCCTTTTACGCTTGGATCAGAGAGAATGATTTTAAAAGCTGCCGTAACTTTTTCACGAGTAGCTCCGCCGCCAACATCTAAGAAGTTTGCTGGCGATGAGCCGTAAAGCTTAATGATGTCCATCGTTGCCATCGCAAGACCCGCGCCGTTAACCATGCAGCCGATTTGGCCATCCATTTTAATATAGCTCAATTCATATTTTGACGCCTCAATTTCCAATGGCTCTTCTTCATCTAAATCGCGCATTTCGCGGATATCATCGTGACGATGTAGCGCGTTATCGTCAAAATTAATTTTCGCATCAAGAGCGACAATTTCGCCTTCTTCCGTTTCAACCAAAGGATTAATTTCAATTTGCGATGCATCGCTTTCGATAAAAGCCGCGTAAAGAGAGAAAATTAATTTTGAAAATTTCTTCAAAAGATCGCCTTTAAATCCCAAAGCAAAACCAAGCTTGCGAGCATGGCAGGCCTGAATCCCGGAAGCTTGATCAACCTTAACTGAAATGAGCTTTTCTGGAGAATGCGCCGCAACTTCTTCAATATCAACGCCGCCTTCTATTGAAGCCATGAAAACAATTCCCTTGGTTTTGCGATCAACCACAACTGAAAGGTAATATTCTTTTTTGATGCTTGAGCCAGCTTCAACATAAATTCTTTTAACAAGCTTTCCTTCTGGGCCAGTTTGATGAGTAACCAGAGTCATGCCCAGCATTTGCGCTGCCTTCTCTTTTACTTCTTCAACTGATTTTACAACTTTAACGCCGCCGCCTTTGCCGCGTCCACCAGCGTGAATTTGCGCCTTAACTACAAAAATTTTGTGACCTGCAGCTTCTAAAGCTTTTGCAGCGTCAATTGCCTCTGGCACTGAAAAAGCTTGGTGCCCTTCAGGCACTGCAACACCGAATTTTTTTAACAAGCCTTTGGCTTGATACTCATGAATATTCATTGGAAAGTGAATTTGAATTACCGCTTACAAAGAAGAGGCGCGGCACGGTAAGTTTGAATTTTAATTCGGCAATCCCCTCACAGTAGAAATATGAAGAATATCCTGATAACCCGCTCTTTCATTGCATCTGCAGAAATTATTAAGCTTTTAGAAAGCCAAGAATTTCAGATATTTTGCGAGCCGCTTTTTACAGTCGAAAAACTCGCAGTAGAAAAAATTTCTGCGCCAATTTCTGCGGTCATCGTCACCAGCATCAATGCCTGCTTTGCTCTAGATAATTCTGGCATCGATAGAGAAGCAAAAATCTTCACTACTGGCAAGAAAACCGCGCAAGAGCTAAGGCACATCGGATTCAAAAATATTATTTTATCGCCACGAAATTCTGCTGAGTCCTTGTTTGATTTAGTAGCGCAAGAACCCGGACAAATCCTTTATTTTCGTGGCTCGATAATCAGCCTCGACTTCGCCGCAAAATTAAAAAATGTTCGGGATATTCTCGCCTACAAAACTCACGAGGTAGAAAATTTCTCCACCGATTTCAAAAAAATTCCCTATGACGAAGTGCTAATTTTTTCTAAAAATAGTTTGAAAATTTTTTACAAACTTATCGCGAAATACAATCTCCTTGAATATTTTGCGAGCGCGCAAATCGTCTGCCTAAGCGAGCAAATTCTTGATCTTGCTAAGAAATTTCGATTCAAAAAAATCTGCACTTTCGCCGACAATCCTCTCCTTAAAAAATTCTATGACTGAACAAACAACTTCTCAAAAAACACCTGAGAAAAAGAGCTCAATTTTAACCAAAATTATTTTACTAATCGCGCTGATTGGCGGCGGCTTAGTCGCAATAAAATTATGGCGCAAAGGCTCAGAGCAAACAAAACAAGAGCAGGGGCTAGACCACGACATCATTGGCCTTGCCGAAGGATATGCAGATCAAGGCGATCAAGAAGATTTATCAGATCTCAGCGTCAATGAGCTTCGCGAAAAAGGCGCAGAATTCATTTACCAAATGCTCTTGAAGAACCAGTTAAAAATCGAAGATCTAGGCGCGCAATTGCAAGCTTTGAAAAGCGAAGTCTTAAAATATCGCAGCCAAGAAAAACTCGGCAGAATGATTTTAATTTACGTCGACCTGCGCGAAAAAATTATCTCTGAAAAGGGTTACAATGAAGAGATGAAAAGCTTTGAGATTCTAAGCGCCTCGGATGAAGTCTTAACTGCCAAAATCGCCAAACTAAAGCCGCTTCTTTCAAGTTTTGCGTCACAAAAAAAATTGGAAAAAAACTTCGCCAATATCATTCCTGAATTGATTATTAACAAAAAAAATAGCATCGCGAATGAAAGTCTAGTTGCAAAAATCCAACGCAATATTTCGCGCCTGGTTGTGCTGCGCAGAATCGACGAAAAAAATCCCCAAGAAGTCGATGCCGTAGTTGTGCGCATCGAAAAACTTCTGAAACAAGAAAATTATTCAGATGCCTTGAGCGCAGGATTATCGCTGCCCGCCGACTATAACCCAATCCTTAAAAATTTCCTCGATGAACTTCACGCCTCACTCGAAGTAAAACAAATCGATCAAGAAATTTTGAACTATCTCAAAAGTCTAAACTAATGCTCACAATTCTTTGGATCCTTCTTGCCTCTTTCTTTCTCGCCGCCTCTTTTTCTTGGCTGCTCGATCACAACGGCAACGTCCTAATAACCTGGCTTGGCTACGAATTACAAACCGATGTCTTGACGGCAATTTTAATCTCGGCGCTTTTCTCGTTAATGGTTTTTGCGATCACTTATTTATTCGCGCGAATCCTGGCGATCAAATTTCCTAGTTTGCTGAAATTTATATTTAGAAAAAGTTACGTAAAAAACCTAGAGAAGGTTGTGCGCAGGCATCATCAAGGCTTTGATTTAATGGCAGAAACTCTTTTGGCTCTCGAAATTAACGACGAGAAATCCGCAGAAGCTCTGCAAAAAAAATTGAACAAACTCATCAAGCATTCGGGCTTAAACAATTTTCTGATCGGCAAAATTCTTTTTGAAAAACGTAAATTTTCTGAAGCCGCTGAGATATTCGAAAAGTTCGGACACAATCCTCACGCTAAAATTTTAGTGCTGAAATCGAAGTTCGAATTGGCTTTGGCTGGTCAAGACGAAGCCAAGGCGATCGCCTACGCAAAACAAATTCTTGCCGCTAAACGCGACAGCTTCGAAATTGCCAGACAGCTTTTCATTCTCTACAAAAAACGCGGATTGTGGCAAGATGCAAAAAGCCTAATAGCTGAATATGGCAGTGAAAAATTTCGCGATGAATTACAAAAACGCGATATCGCTGTAATCAATGCCGCTCTGGCTCTTGAGGCTTATCAACAAAAAAAGTTTTTGCTTGCAATCAAGCACGCAAACATCGCCCTAAAAGCAGAAAATAATTTTCTTCCAGCGCTTGAAATTCGTCTTAAATCATGGCTAAAGCTCGGCCTAGGATTTAAAGTTAACTGGGAAATTAAAGCGCTTTGGAAAGACAATCCCCACCTAATTCTCGCTGAAATTTTTGATCTCGTAAATCGCAAATCTTACGCAAAAGCGCGCGTAAAAAGGATGAAAAATCTTGCCGAAACTAACTCAGAATCAGTGCTCGGAAAATTGGCCATTGGCATTGTTGCCTTCCGAGCTGGCGATTACGTGGCTGCAAAAGAATTTTTGTTTCTCTCGCTCCTCCAACAAAAAACCTATCGCGCTTACAAGCTTCTCGCCGCAACAGAAAAAGCTTTGGGCAATATTGAAGAATCCAAAAAGAATTTAGCTAAGCTCAAAATGTTTGAATGCGACGACCACTATCGTTGCGCCTCTTGCGGGCATCTCAGTTCAAAGTGGAGTGCAAAATGCACCTCTTGCGACACTTACGATTCGATTGAGTGGAATAGATAAGTTTTAGCCCAGATCCGTCATAGAATTTGAGCAAAAAAGAACCTAACTCTCGCTCGTGTAATTCGGCGCTTCTGAAGTAATGGTGATCGAGTGCGGATGCGATTCGCGTAGACCAGAGTTGGTGATGCGAACGAAGTTACAATTCTTGCGCATCTCTTCGATCGTGCCATTTCCGGTGTAACCCATTGCCGCTTTCAAGCCGCCAACTAACTGATGCATAACATCTGCGGCGGCCCCTTTGTAAGCCACGCGACCCTCAACGCCTTCGGGAACTAGCTTCATTTTATCTGAAACGTCTTGTTGAAAATAGCGATCAGCTGAACCACGAGCCATTGCGCCAAGAGAGCCCATGCCGCGATAAACTTTGTAAGAACGGCCCTTAAACAAAACGATTTCGCCTGGAGTTTCTTCAGCGCCGGCGAGCAATCCGCCAAGCATCACGCAAGATGCGCCTGCGGCAATTGCCTTGGCGAGGTCGCCAGAAAATCTAATTCCACCGTCGGAAATTACCGGAATTTTTACGCTGTCGCAATATTCAACTACGTCGAGAAGCGCCGACAATTGTGGCACGCCAACACCAGCAACAACACGAGTTGTACAAATTGAACCTGGGCCAATTCCAACTTTTACCGCATCTGCACCAGCGTCAATCAAGGCATTAGCCGCTTCTGATGTTGCGATATTTCCAGCGATGAAATTTTGTTTTGGGTAGGCTTTTTTTAGCTCACGCACAGTTTCAATTACACCAGCAGAATGACCATGCGCGGTATCAATTATAACGATATCAACTCCGGCTTCGATTAAAGCCTCTGCGCGCTTAATGCCTTCGCGACCGACTCCTGTTGCTGCCGCAACCAGAAGACGACCCTCTTCGTCTTTCGAAGCGAGGGGAAATTGCTTAGTTTTTTCTAAATCTTTTCCGGTCATCAAGCCAATACAATTTCCGCTTGAGTCGGTTAAAATTATGCGCTCAATTTTATTTCTGTGCAAAAGAGATTTGGCTTCAGACTTACTTACACCAGCTTTTGCCGTGATAAGATTTTCGCTCGTCATCAATTCATGCACCGGCTGTTTTTTGTCAGTAGCAAAGCGCACGTCGCGGTTAGTAAGAATTCCGAGTAGTTTTTTTGTACCTTCTTTAACCACGGGAATTCCTGAAATGCCGTAGGTTTTCATTAATAAAAGAGCTTCACCCAAGCTCGCATCAGGTGCTATGGTTACTGGATTGGTAACAACTCCAGATTCAAACTTTTTTACTTTGCGAACTTCGTCTGCTTGCTCTTTTGGCGAGAAGTTTTTGTGAATACAGCCAAGCCCGCCAGCCTGCGCCATTGCAATCGCCAAGCGGCTTTCAGTAACGGTATCCATCGCTGCAGAAATGATCGGAATTTCGAGCGAAATATTTTTAGTGATCTTGGTTTTGGTATTGGCTTCAGTTGGTAAAACTTCTGAAAATGCCGGCTTCAAAAGCACGTCGTCGAAGGTGAGAGAAGGAGCTGCGGTCTCGATTATTTTGCGACTTTTTTTCATTTTGAGTGAGTTGATTTTTTTCTAGCCAAAATAGTTTCTATCGAGACAAGATCAGGGATCAAAATCAAAAATCAAAAATTTATGCTTTCATCAATTGAGAAACTTTGCGCTGAGCGTAAAATAAAACTTACCGAAAATCGTCGCATCATTGCTCGGGTGATTGAGCAAAGTAATGATCATCCCGATGTTGAAGAGGTTTATCGTCGCGCTTCTAAAATTAATCCAAATATCGGAATCGCTACAGTTTATCGCGCAGTAAAAATGTTCGAAGAATTTGGCCTAATTGCCAAGCATGATTTCGGCGGCGGAAGAGCTCGCTACGAAAGACTCGAGAGCGAAGAGCATCACGATCATTTGATCGACATCACCACCGATGAAGTTCACGAATTCTTCAGCGAAGAGCTCGAAAATATGAAAGAAAGGCTCGCGCATGAAAAGGGCTATGAACTAGTCGGACACAAGCTTGAGCTTTATTGCCGTCCGCTTAAAAAATGAGCGACTTACTCAAAAAAATAATTATTCCCCAGCTTCGCTTTGATGGCGTTGATCACGGCGAAAAATTCACAAAACTTTTTTGCGATCTTTACCGCATTGAAATTTTTAAAGATGGTCTAGATCTAATACTCACGCAGCTTCACAAGAAACAGCTTCATTTTGAGATTAAAGAAATGAAGGGCTGGGATACTAATGTTGGCTGCTTTCTTACTAACAAAATCACGCTGCGTAATTTAAGCCACAACGTGCTTGCGCACGAGATGGCGCACGCGATTGCGCACGAAAGTAAAATCAATTTGGGCGAAGAGTTTCGCAAATGTGTTGCCTTCGATATGAAAGGGCGCGAGCCGGAAATTATGACGCTGCGTGGTGAGGTGAAGAGGCTTATGGTTGATGCTCTCGCAGCCTATCCACCACATCATTTTCTTGGGGAAATTTTTGCGCGTTATTTTGAATTACTTAGTGTTTCGCGAAATGTTGTTAGCAACGGAAGTTTTTCTACTGCTGATGTTACGGATTTTTTTATGAATATTACCAACTTCCTTGAGAAAATTTTTAATCCGCAAATGCGTAAAAAAATCGATCCGCTAATTGCACGCGAGACCTCTAATCTCAATCTCTTGCCGTTAGAGAAAAAATTTCTCGATCAGGTCGGATTAAAACAAAAAAATTCCTGGTCGGGAAGAACAAGGCCAAATAATCCTTTCAAAATTTCATGATTGAAATCACTCAAGCTTTCATTTTTGCCGCTGGGCGCGGAGAGCGCATGCGGCCTCTTACCGACACTATTCCTAAGCCTCTCGTTAAGATCAAAAACAAGGCGATCATTGATTACGCGATTGAGAAAATAGATCAAATTCCCTCGATTAAAAAAATTATTATTAACGGATTTTATCTTGCTTCTCAAATCGAGAAGCACGTTAAAAAATTGAAGAATTCTAAGATCATTTTTTCACACGAATTAGAAAAAATAGAAACCGGCGGCGGACTTGTTTTTGCCCAGGATAAAATTGATCTAACTAAGCCAATTCTGACTGTTAACGGAGACGTTCTTTGGCAAGAGAAATTGCAGGAGAAATCTTCTGATCTTGAGATGCTTTGTAATGCCTGGAACCCTGATGAATGCGATATTTTGATTGGGCTGAAGAAGGTTGAAGATTACATCGGCTACGAAGGAAATATTCACGGTGGCGGTGATTTTGAAATGATTAGCGGTGACCTTTACCGTCTGCCGGATTTAGGAATGAATTACGCTTTTGTTGGTCTGCAAATCATTAATCCAAAAATTCTAAAACAAGCGCCAGGAAAATGTTTTTCAATGTCACATTTTTACCGATCTGCGGTTGGCGAAGGTGGTTTAGTTCACCGAATAAAAGGTGTTGAATTAGCCGGAAAATATTTCCACATCGGCACTGTTGCAGCGATTAAATCTACTGAGGAAAAACTCTGATTTAAGATTTTGAGCACAGTGCTCAAAATTGCATTTTAGCTAAGATTGGCGAGGTTTAAGTATTTAAAATTACCAAAAATTTTTCAGCTTTATTATCCGCTTTCTCAAAAATGAATCAGAGAAAGTAAAGGATAAAAAATAATTATTTTCCTCGCACCAAATCCACAACAAGCTGCACATTCTCAATCGGTGTTTCTGGCAAAATTCCGTGACCAAGATTGAAGATGAATGGGTGATCTTGAAAGGTTTTTAAAATATCTAAAACTTCTTTTTCGATTTCTTTCTTCGAGCCAAAAGCGAGTAAAAAATTATCAAGATTTCCTTGCACAACTTGCCCGAGATTTTCCTGAAGATTCTTTTTCGCCCAGATTTTACTAACATTCTGATCCATCGCTAATCCTTGCGGTACAACTTCTCGTGCGAATGTCTCGTAATAAATTCCTACTCCGCGCGGAAAGCAAATTACTGGAGTTTTCGGATGTAACTTTCTGATTTCAGTGACGATTTTTTTTGTTGGTTCAATCACCCATTTTTGCAACTGTTCTGGCGGTAAAACTCCAGCCCAAGAATCAAATAATTTTACGACGTCTGCACCAGCTTTAATCTGAAGACACAAATATTGAATTACGCTTTGGGTTAAAATCTCAATTAACTCTGCAAAAAAATTTTCATTTTCGATTGCTGCGCGACGCGTTGCTTCAAAATTTTTTGAACCACCACCCTCAATCATGTAGCAAGCTAGAGTCCAGGGAGATCCAGAAAATCCGATCAAAGCCTTATCTTTACCAAGTTTTGATTTTGTTAATTCTAAAGCTTCAAAAACTGGCGAGAGATGTTTAGCGATATTTTCGCTGCGTAAGTTTTTCAATTCGAATGATCCAAGTTTTGGTCCTTCGTTTTTTACAAATTCAACTTTCACTCCAAGAGCGTCTGGAATAACAAGAATGTCGGAGAAAATAATCGCTGCATCGAAGTTAAAACGAGTGATTGGTTGGAGAGTAACTTCACTAGCTAGTTTTGGGGTGTAGCAGAGCTCTAAGAAGTTTTTTACATTCGATCTTATTTCGCGATATTCTGGTAAATATCTTCCTGCCTGACGCATGATCCAAATCGGAGGTGTCAAAGTTTTATTTCCGTTCAGAGTATTAATTAATTTATTCATTTATTCTTATTATTTTTATTAGAGCTGTGGATTTGTTGATGAAGTTTTTAACTATTTTATTAACAGAGATAATCCTTTAATATCAAGGGTTGAGGCAAAGTTACTAACATGTTAAAAACTTTTAAAAATCTTTTAAACATGATGAAAACTTGTTAAGAAAAATAATAAGTTTTTTGTCAGAAAAAAATCTGTGGATAAACCCAAAGTTATTAACATGAAATCAACAATCGAAAAGAAGCTAATCGAAAACTTTCAGCCAAAATTTTTAGAGGTAAAAAATAAAAGCCATCTTCATCGCGGCCATCTTGAAGATGAAAGTGGTGAGACTCATTTTGAAGTGGTAATTGAGGCGGAGTGTTTAAAAAAACTCGGAAGAATTCAGGCGCATCGAAATATTAATTCTGCGCTGAAAGACGAGTTTGAAAAAGGCGGGCTGCACGCTCTGGAGATAAAGATAAAATTTGTATAAATTTTCGATCTTATCGCGTCATCGCCGCTTAAGTTGGGAGGATTGGCGGTCATCGGATAGCTAAGCGAAAATTTTCTTAAAACAGTCTGTGTAAGAAATCTAGAAAGAGCCTTGTCGACAGTAAGTCTTACGCAACCGCCTTCTCTTTTTTCTGAACTATTGTGATCGATTTTTTGCCTTCTCTTTCCTCGGCTTCTTTTTCGCTCAACAAAGAAATTTCAATCGCCTTACTGTCACTAATTCCTTTCTTAGTAACGCGCACAGACTTCACATTTTTTTGTGAAGGAATGTCGAACATTACATCGAGTAAAATATTTTCAGTAATCGCGCGCAGGCCACGAGCACCAGTTTTTCGCTCGATGGCGAGCTTGGCGATTTCTTTAATTGCTTCTTCGTCAAAAATTAGATCAATTTTATCGAGAGAAAAAAGTCGCTGATATTGCTTAGTGATCGCGTTTTTTGGATCGACTAAAATTCGGGCGAGATCTTTTTTGGTTAAGCCCTCAAGCGGCGCGAGAACTGGAAGCCTGCCGACAATTTCTGGGATAAGGCCAAACTTAATCAAGTCATCTGGCTCAACTTTGCTGAAAATATCCTTACGAGCAGTGTCTTCTTTGTCTCTGACATCAGCGCCAAATCCCATTGATGCACTTGATCCGCGAGAAAGAATAATTTTTTCTAGGCCAGAAAATGCGCCGCCGCAAACAAATAGAATATTGCGAGTGTCGATCTGTACATATTCTTGCTGAGAAGATTTTTTCCCAGGCTGGGTGGGCACTGAAGCAGTTGTGCCCTCAATGATTTTCAACAAGCCTTGTTGCACGCCTTCGCCGGAAATATCGCGGCGAGTATTATCTTCAGATTTGCGAGCGATTTTGTCGATTTCATCGATGTAAACGATGCCGCGTTGAGCTTTTTCAATATCGAAATTAGCCGCTTGCAACAGGCGTGAAATAATGTTTTCAACATCATCGCCAACATATCCAGCTTCGGTGAGCGAAGTGGCGTCAGCAATGGTGAAGGGCACGTCTAAAATCTTCGCTAAAGTTTGCGCGAGCAAGGTTTTTCCGCAGCCAGTTGGCCCGATTAGTAGAATGTTTGATTTGTTAATTTCGACCGTATCAGCGTTGGCCGAGCTATTCGCATCGATACGTTTGTAGTGGTTGTAAACCGCGACCGCCAAAACTTTTTTGGCGTAACTTTGGCCAACAACATGTTCGTCGAGAATCTTAAGAATGTCTTGCGGCGTTGGCTTGGCGCCATCAGTTTTTTGGAGCGGAGATTTTTTTTGCTCTTCGCGCAAAATGTCCATACCAAGTCCGATGCACTCGTTGCAAATCATTGCAGCGGGGCCGGCGACTAATTTTTTTACTTCGTGCTGAGTCTTGCCACAAAAGGAACAAGAAAGGTCTTTGTCGTTGTCTTTGGTCATTTTATTGTTCTGATTTTTCTGGACGGCGCTCGATCACTTCATCGATCAAGCCGAATTCTTTCGCTTTTTCTGGTGACATGAAGTTGTCACGCTCCATTGATTTTTCGATGGCGGCGAACTTTTGTCCGGTATGTTTTGTGTAGATTTCGTTAAGTCTTTTTTTCAGGGCGAGAGTTTCTTGTGCGTGAATTTCGATGTCGGTTGCTTGGCCTTGATATCCGCCGGAAGGCTGGTGAATCATGATGCGTGAGTTGGGAAGAGAGAATCTTTTTCCAGGAGCGCCGGCGGTAAGAAGCAACGAGCCCATTGAAGCAGCTTGTCCGATACAAAGAGTGGCAACATCTGGGCGAACATATTGCATTGTGTCATACATCGCGAGGCCAGAAGTGACAATGCCTCCGGGTGAGTTGATATAGAAATAAATATCTTTTTTTGGATCTTCTGATTCTAAGAATAAAAGCTGCGCAACCACGAGTGACGAGACTTGGTCGTTTACTTGGCCGGAAAGAAAAATGATTCTTTCTTTGAGAAGGCGTGAGTAGATATCGTAAGATCTTTCGCCTTTGGCGGTTTGCTCAACCACCATTGGAACGAGGTAGTTAGCGTGGTCAGGGATGTTGTTGGACATGCTCGGGAGTAAGTTGGGAAGGAATTGCGACAACCTAAGAAATAAAAATCTTCAAAGCAATCTTGAAAGTCTTTTGTCTCTTCATAACTTGCGCGACCCTAAAATTCATCAGGAGAAAACATGGAAGAAAACAATATAGAAGTAACGCCAGAGGTAAACCCACTGGAAGAAAAAATTACTGAACTCGAACAAAAAAATACCGATCTAAATGATAAGCTGCTTCGTGCTTTAGCCGAGCTGGATAACGTCAGAAGAAGATCGAGAGAAGAGGTTGAAAAAACTGCGCGCTTTGCCATTTCTAGTTTTGCGACTGATTTAGTTGTGGTTGCTGAGAATTTTTTTATGGCGAGCGAAAATGCGCCGAAAGAAGAAATCGAAAAAAATCCCGCAATTAAAAATTACGCTGACGCAATCGTGATGACTGAAAAAGAGTTGCTAAAAATTTTGGAAAAAAATCAGGTCAAAAGAATTTATCCGCTTAATCAGAAGTTTGATCACAATTTTCACGAAGCCATTGTGCATCTGGAATCTGAGGCCGAAGAGGGAGTGGTTGTGCAAGTTATTCAGTCTGGATATTCAATTGCCGATCGCCTGATTCGTCCGGCACTAGTTGGGGTTGCGAAGGCGAAAGAGTAGTTAATGACGCTTTGAACAGCGCACAAATTCCTCACCAATCAGCGTCAGGGCGATTAGTGCGACATCAAGCGACGTCACTAAACGCGGGATCAATCTCCTGCAAAACTATAACCGCATCTCAAAAACCCTGCTGTGTAAAATAACCAGACAACTTCCAGTCAAAGAAATGAAGCGGGCATGGATATTGGTTTAGCTAACAATGCAAAGCCCGGCTTGCCCTTTCATTCGTGTCGCTGATGCGGGACTTATTTCTGTTCTTGGATGATCTTCTCTGTCCTTCTGTAACGCGGCAACAAGACTCAAGGCCTGCAATTTTGGGATAACGCTTTCGTCCTTACCGCTATCAATAATTTTTGTTGTTAATGTGTAGAAATCTTCTGGGGTTAGTTCTCTCACGCGGCCCAAGGCATCTTCATCTCCAAAAACGCCAGAATTGATGGCCAAAGATGCTGATTCACTAACCAGGGCTGTAATAAGATCGTTTCTTGCCAATGCTTCTTGCCTAGCGTCTTGATGGTTCAACAAATAAAAAAATCTCTTATTTGCCGAAATCTCCGCTTTATTTTCTGAGAGACCTAAATCTGAATCTGGATCAGTCAAATATCTTTTATGCCAAGACTTGAGATCTTTGAGAGTCTTATACATCTCGAGACCAGCTCCTAAAATATCGTTATTTTCTTGGTTTATTGCGTTTCTAGGATTTTCTTGGTTGAAACTTGCAATGATTGAGTTTCTGAGTTCTTTATCAGGAATGATAACCGCCAGAAGGAATGAGACTTCTTTGTTTAAGTTTCGAAGTGATGGATGTCTCAATTGATCCCGCACTTCTCTCCAATCTACACCATTGCTAGATAGAAGAGCTAAAATGGTTTCTGTGTGGCCATTTTGAGCGGCAATTATAAAAGCCGTGGCGCCATCTGATGCTGCTGCGTTAACATCAGCTCCTTGATCCAATAGCTCAGCAACGATTTCTGCGTGGCCATTTTGAGCAGCAACTATCAAAGCCGTGCCGCCATGAGATGCTCTTGCGTTAAAATCAGCTCCTTGAGCCAATAATCTAGCAACGATTTCTGCATGGCCATCTTGAGCACTAAAAATCAAAGCCGTGGCGCCATCAGATCTTTTTGCTACGTTAACATCAGCTCCTTGATCCAATAGCTCAGCAACGATTTCTGCGCGGCCATTTTGAGCAGCAACCATCAAGGCCGTGCCCCCATCTGATGCTGCTGCGTTAACATCAGCTCCTTGAGCCAATAATTGAGAAACGATTTCTGTGTGGCCATTTTCAGCAGCAACCATCAAGGCCGTTCTATCATCAGATGCTCTTGCGTTAAAATCAGCTCCTTGAGCCAATAATTGAGAAACGATTTCTGCGTGGCCATTTTGCACAGCAAACATCAAAGCCGTGTAGCCACTAGATTTTTTTACTGCGTTAACATTAGCTCTTTTAGTCGACAATTCAACAGCGACGTGGCCATTGTGATCAACATACATCAAATCCGTTCTTTCGGCCAATAATTCAGCAACGATTTCTGCGTGGCCATTTTCAGCAGCAACCATCAAAGCCGTGCTACCATCAGATGCTCTTGCGTTAAAATCAGCTCCTTGAGCCAATAATTGAGAAACGATTTCTGCGTGGCCATTTTGAGCAGCAAGAAACAAAGCCGTGAGGCGATAAGCAGATATTTTTGCGTCAACATTAATGTCCTTGCGAAGCAAAAGAGCTGAAACAGTTTCTGTGTGGCCATTTTGAGCAGCAATTATCAAAGCCGTGCTGCCATCAGAGGCTGCTGCGTTAACATCAGCTCCTTGGGCCAATAATTTAGCAACGGTTTCTGTTCGGCCATCTTGAGCAGCAATCATTAAAGCCGTGGCGCCAGTAGAGGTAGATTTCATAAAGATTTAATGACGAACTTGAGTTAAACCGTAAGGAATCAATTATTGTTTTTGACTGTCAGTAACCAGCCTTAAAACTTTTTTGCTCTAGAGATTGCGACTGAAACAAATCGAAAAATAAAACACAAAGATTAATTTTTTACGAACCAGAAAGAGTATCGAAGAACACTCTGAGCAACTCACAAATTCCTCAACACGTAACTGAGATTTTTTAAATTTTCCAAATCCAAAAAATCCCTTTAGTTTTCACTGTAATTCTCGCGCAAGATCGGCCGATATTCTAGCCGATTTTGTTTTTTTAGGGCTCTTTGTGAATGATTGTGGCTGCAAGGTGCAATCATCCTTTGTTTAGGTTTGAATTGGTATCGACATCAGTTATTTACGAATCATAAAAAGATTCGAGATTGCGAATAAAATGTTGAGTGGATAAGCAGCGGCTCTAGCGAGAAAGATGTCATGTCGCATTGGTTAAGCCCTCTTTTCTTCTCGTAATGAATAGTCTGTTTGGAGGAATAATTGGGCGGGGTTGAAGCCGGCAGAAAGATTCTTGCAAAAGATAAGTCTCTACCTAGGTTGCGGCGCCCTTTTATCACAAGGTTGGGGATTATAGCTCAGTTGGTTAGAGCAGGATGCTCATAACGTCTTGGTCGTAGGTTCGAGTCCTACTGATCCCACCAGCTTACCCGAAATATTTGATTCCCTGGTCCCCAAGTGACGTAAGTCCACCTAGGTTTCTGCAATAATAAAAAACATGCCAAAAGTAAAAACAAACAGCAGCGCTAAGAAGCGCTTCAAAGTCACCGGCACAGGAAAGATTCTGCACAAGCAGGCCGGCAAGCGACACAATCTCGGCAGAAAAAGTCAGAGAAGAATTCGCAATCTCCGCAAAAGCGCAGTGCTTTCAGAGGGCCATACAGCCAGTGTTCTGAAGTTCAAAATGCCTTATAACCGCTAATTAGAATAACATGAGTCGTGTAAAAAAAGCTGTCACAAAAAAAGCCAGACACAAAATTATTTTAAAGATGGCCAAGGGCTATCGCGGTCGCGCCAAGAGCTGTTTCCGCGTAGCAATCCAGACAGTTGAAAAAGCATTACAATATGCTTATCGCGATCGCAAAGTTAGAAAAAGAGACTTCCGTGGTTTGTGGATTCAGCGTATCAACGCCGCGGTTCGCGAGCATGATATGATCTACTCTCGCTTCATTAGCGGATTAAAAGCTGCTCACATCGATCTTGATCGCAAAGTGCTTTCTGACCTTGCTATTCGTGAGCCAGAAGCTTTCGCACAAATCGTTGAAAAAGCTAAAAAAGCTCTAGTCGCTTAATGAAGCTCTACAACGTTCTCGTTAAAAGAAATCCAGCTGGGAAAATCGAAGATATTATCCTGATGAAGGACGGGTTTTCCTGGTTGGCATTTTTTTTTAATGGGCTGTGGTTCCTGTATTATCGGATGTGGAAAGAGTTTTTTGTTTTGATTCTTGTCAATGCTGCTTTTATTTTCTTTGCCAAAATCTCTTCGAATTTTGACCGAGTTTTACTTGAGACGGCCTTCATTTTTATGATTGCGCTTAATGCTAATTATTGGCGGGCAGAACATTTAAAGAAAAAAAGTTATGAGTTGATTGGCATAGTTTTTGGCGCCAATCGCATTGATGCTAAGCTGCATTTTGTCGATGGTTTTGACGAAGAATTTGATGCGGCGATTCTTAATCCAAAGATAGCGTAATTAATTATCGACTGTGAAAATTTCTCACTTCATGCACAAGGCCTTATTCGACAAGGATAATGGTTATTACCGCACTAAAAATCCCATCGGCAAAGATTCTGATTTTATTACCTCTCCCGAGATTTCCCAGGTCTTCGGTGAGTTGCTTGCTGCATATTTATTACAAATTTTCTCCACACAAAAAGGCAAAATTTCGCTAGTTGAAATGGGCGCCGGCAGAGGTGTTTTATTTTTTGATATCCTTGGTTCGATAAAAAAATTAGCAGAAAAAAATAATGCTTTGGCTGTTGATTTTCTTAATCGTGCGACATTTCACATCATCGAAATCAACGAGGTCTTAAAAAAAATTCAGCAGGATAAATTATCTCCGGCATTATTGCCGCGCCGTGCTCGCGATGACAAAGAGATAGAGATTAAGTGGCACGAGAAATTTGAAGATTTTTTACAAGAGGCCGATCAGATATTTTTTTTCTCCAATGAGCTTTTTGATTGCTTTCCAATCGATCAATTTGTGAATACCGACATTGGTTGGTGTGAACGTCTGATTGACTGTGACAGTTTTGTTACAAAAAATTTTGATCCAAAAATTCATCAATTAATTCAGGAATTAGCTGGTGCTGATGCTCCATTCGGTGCGGTTTTTGAATGTAGCGAGTCTGCAAAATTTTTTATGACCCAACTCAGCCAGGCCTTGAAAATAAACGGCGGAATCGCGATTAATTTTGATTACGGTTATTTTAAAACTGAATTTGCCAACACGTTTCAGGCGGTAAAAAATCATCAAAAAACCGATTCACTTAAAACCCCGGGAGATATTGACCTCACTGCTCATGTTGACTTCGGAGCTCTAGATAAAATTGCTAAAAATTTAGGCCTTAATTCGTCTTTAATAACGCAGCGCGAATTTTTGATTTCACTTGGAATTGAAGAGCGCAGAAAAAAATTATCCAACCAAGATTCCGCCATTGATCGCTTAATCGCGCCCGATCAAATGGGCGAACTCTTCAAATGTCATATTATCTGGAAACAATGATTAACGAAGCTGAAGCATATTTAATCCTAGTTCTATTTCTCCTGGTTTTCGCTTCTCTACTCTCTTGTTTTGAGACGTCGATTACCGCAGTTTCGCGCGCACGTATACATCGCTTAGCTGGTGAAGGAGATAAGCGCGCCAAGCATCTGGACCGCCTTTTAAGAGAGCGCGAGAAGGTTGTGAGCGTTATGTTGCTGGCCAATAATGTTGTTAATATTGCGGCATCAGCGATTACGACAAGAGTGGTTTTGAAGTTGTTTGGTGAAGAATGGTTTTTGGTTGCGACGGTTGTTTTGACCGTAGCGGTGATAATTTTTAGCGAAATTTTGCCCAAAACAATTGCCATTAAATTTTCAGAAAAAGTTGCTTTGTTTTTTGCACCATCAATTCGCTTCTTGTTTTTCATTTTCTCGCCGATCGTGGCTGTGATCCAGAAGGTTGTTGATATGATGATCGGAGTATTTTTTACCAATGCCGGCAAGAAAACCAAAGAATCAGAATTGGAAGAAATTCGTGACACCGTTGATCTGAAGGCGAAAGAGGGGTCTATCTTTAAGTACGATAAGGATTTGCTCGACGGCATTTTAGATTTGTCAGATACCGCAATTAGTGAAATCGCGACTCATCGCAAAGATATTGAATCAATCGACATTTCTTTGTCGATTGCTGAAATTGCAAAACAAGGTGCCGCAACAAATCACACCCGCATTCCTTTGTGGAAAGGAAGTAAAGAGAGCATCGTTGCCGTTTTGAATGTCAGAAAGTTATTGCGCGCATTGCATTCTCATCGCGGCGATATTGAGAAGTTTGAGCTAAGTTCGGTTACTTCAACTCCTTGGTTTGTGCCAGCAAGTAATAGTTTACGTTCGCAACTTTTTGCTTTTCGTAAAAAGAAAAAACATTTCGCTTTGGTTGTTGATGAATATGGCTCTTTGCTTGGTCTGATAACTCTCGAAGATATTTTAGAAGAGATTGTCGGCGAAATTAAAGAAGAGGAAGATTCTCGCGGAATCAATATCATTAAAATCAAGTCCGGAGCTTACAAAATAGCGGGCAAGACTTTGATTCGTGATATTAATAAGAAGCTCGATTTAGAGATTGAGGAAAGCGATGACGCTTACAACCTCACGGCTTTTGTCATTAACAGTTTAGGTAGAATTCCGGAAGAAAAAGAGAGTTTTGTGATTAATAGCCAAAATTTTGAGATTCTTAAAAA
>CAMBES010000008.1 GCA_945865855.1 Rhizobium sp. Q54
TTTCTGGCGTGATTTACGTACTTGATGAACCTTCCATTGGCCTGCACCAATCTGATAACGACAAACTAATCGCAACACTAAAAAATCTCCGCGACTTAGGAAATTCGGTAATAGTTGTTGAGCATGACGAAGAAATGATGCGCGAAGCAGAATATTTAATCGACGTCGGTCCTGGCGCAGGAATTCACGGTGGTGAAATTATTTCTGCCGGCTTGCCTGATTTCGTAATTAATGATCCAAATAGTATTACCGGTCAATATTTGAGCGGCAAAAAGAAGATCGAAATTCCAACCAAGCGTCGCAAAATTGATCCAAAAAGAATGATCAACTTGAGAGGCGCTACACTAAACAATCTCAAGGATATTACCTTGAATCTTCCACTAAGAATTTTCACCGCAATTTCGGGAATTTCTGGTGGCGGAAAATCGAGTTTAATCATTAAAACTCTCTACCCCGCGCTGGATAAGATCTTGAACAAAGCAAAAGTTTTTCCTGGTCCTTACACTGGAATTTCTGGCCACCATTTCATCGACAAAATAATTGAAATCGACCAATCGCCAATTGGCCGCACCCCACGCTCTAACCCTTGTACTTACGTCGGAGCCTTCACCTTCATTCGTGAATTTTACACCGACTTACCAGAGTCAAAAGCTCGTGGCTACAAGGTCGGAAGATTTTCATTTAACGTTAAAGGTGGTCGCTGCGAAACCTGTCAAGGCGATGGCTTAATCAAGATCGAAATGCATTTCCTTCCCGATGTTTACGTGCGTTGCGAAACTTGTCATGGCAAGCGCTACAATCGCGAAACTTTGGAAATCAGATATAAAGACAAATCGATTTCTGACGTGCTTGAAATGACCGCAGAAGATGCCTCTGACTTCTTCAATGGAATGCCTCACATCTACGAAAAATTTAAAGCACTTTGCGATGTTGGCCTCAATTACATCCGAATCGGACAAAGTGCTACAACTCTTTCTGGTGGTGAAGCGCAAAGAATTAAACTGGCGAAAGAACTGAGTAAAAAAGCGACGGGAGATACTTTATATATCCTCGACGAACCGACAACTGGTCTGCATTTTGAAGATATCAGCAAACTCTTGAAAGTGCTTCACAAACTAGTCGACGCCGGAAATTCAATTCTTGTAATTGAGCATAATCTCGACGTTCTAAAAACCGCAGATCACATCGTCGACATCGGCCCATGTGGTGGCGAAAAAGGTGGCTACATTGTGGCCGAAGGTACTCCAGAAGAAATCGCGAAGAATAAAAAATCAGTAACTGGAAAATATCTGGCGAAAACGTTGAAAGCCTAGATATTCAAACTTTCTCGACACTTCATTTTGTTATTCGAGCAAAAGTTCGTCATTATGGCGCGGCAAGGCGACAATCCATTCCCATCATGAATTGTCGCCTTGCCTTCTTTCTTAGTGATGAAAAAAAATGGAGATGATTTACCCAGACGACACAAATTTTTTATTATCCCGCTCAAAGTTTTGGTTCTGTTGTTTAGAAAGCATGCTTCAAATTCACAATTCCAGCAATGATGTTGGGGCGCATGTGAAGTTTCTGTAAGTTCCAGAAAGAATTCTGAATATCTTTAGCTCTCTGAATTTGTACTCAACCTTGACGCGGAAGGAAGCGAAAAACTTGTTGTGAAATTTTTCTTATTTAGTCAGTGGCTGATTTTCTTTTAATCGGAAGAATCGGATTGCTCGCGATCTTCTGCCAACCTTGATAGGCCTCGGTCGCCATACTTTTCACAATCTCTCGGAAATGGCTTCTGATCTGCCTTGATGATGAAGTAGTGAACTTTCCCAGAGTAGCATCTCGAAACTTAATTAAAGAGGAATCCAAGAAATTCTTGGCTGTTATAGATGCGGTAGTAAAGCAATGCGCATAAAACTTGATCCTCAATTGTTGGAAGTGCGACATTCTGCCGTCACATTTCTTTGCTTCTTGAAGCTGCTCCAAATCTGACCTCATCCTTTCTAACAATTCTCTAAATTCTTCGATCTTTACTCAAGTTAAATGAAGAAAGTTTTTAGGAGGCTTAGAGAGTTTGAAGAAGTTTAAGCTCATGAAATTTTTGGGTTGTTGCAGGAAATTTAGTGGAGTTGAGTAGGGTTATGTTTCGCAATGCTTATACTATCCATTAAAGTCAAACCAAATTGAGATGTCTTGTTTAGAAGATTTGACTTCTATTTAACGCGCCTTCTCCAAACAAAAAGATGTCGCGGAATTGCCAAGAATAAATTCTCTGCATTCGCGCGAGAGATTATTTTTAGCTTCAAAAGAGTGGAGGTTCTTACTTCTGATGGAAATTTTTTATAATAATAATCCCTCTTCAATCGGCACGAATCTTGAAGCTGCTGAAATAAGAGAATCAGCGGTTAATTCTTTGACGCCGTAAACTTCAACTTCGACGCCAAAATCTTTTTTAATTTTCTGCACCAATAAATCAAAATCTCCGTCACCAGAAAGAAGAATAACCAGGTCAGATTCTTTGGCATATTCCATCATGTCGATCGTGATTCCAACATCCCAATCACCCTTGGCCGAGCCATCACTTCTTTGAATGAATGGCTTCAACTTCACTTCAAAACCAATGCCGCGCAGAATATTTTGAAACTGTTTTTGTTTTTCATCAAAACGATCAATCGCGTAAGCAAAAGCTTTTACAACATTACGATTCACCGTAACTTTTTTCCAAAATGCGTTGTAATCAAAATGCCTTTGATGCCTTTGTTTTGTAGTGTAGTAGATGTTTTGCACATCAACAAAAATGGTGATGTTTTGCGGCTTAGTTTTCAAATTTTCCTTAAGAATAATTAACGAGAGTAACATCTAAAAAATTATAGATCTGATGTGCCAATGATTAAATTAATTTGATAAAATTGAAAAAATTTCTGTCCATTAGCTCATCATGGATAAAGCCCTCAGCATAGAAATTAATGGAGAGCTTGGCAATCACAGCTTGATGGATTTGATAAAGAATAAAGTCTTGGATGGCAGTCAATTTATCGGCCATGAATTTTTGAGTGTAAATGATGGCAAGATGAGAAACAGAAAGTTAATCGTCTCGAAAAAGTAAAGATTTTAAGCGGATATAAACATGATCTACTTGGCCTCAATCTTTGTGGCGATCCAAGATTATTTACCTAATCCCCAAAATCTTGTGAGTCTGCAGCGAAAGAAAATATCCGAGCTCGCCACACAACTTCACCGCATGCTTTAGATTAGCTCTGTTCTTAGCTTCATTATATTCATCCATTGGCTGCACATAAATTTGAGCTTTACTTTTTGACTGACCAACATCCCCCACTTCGCAATAATCCTTGTTCGATTTCGAAATAATAAATTTAAAAGCATCAATGCGCGCAAGTAGGTCTGGCCTGATTTGGTGATATTTTCCTTTCGTGATTTTTGGCGAACAAATTATTTTAACTTTAGGATTTAATTCCCGAAAAATTGTGCCATTAGTTTCGATCTGAACAAGAAAACCCAACTTCACCAACTCGTCACAAAGCCTTTCAATTGGCTGACGCATCGGCTCTCCGCCAGTAATCACAACTAATTTTTTATTCAGTTTTTTTACCTGATCTAAAATTTTCTTGAGCGAAATTTTTTTGTAAGATTCGAATTCAGTGTCGCAAAATTCGCAGGCGAGATTACAACCGCCAAGTCTGATAAAAGTCGCAGGCTTTCCAACATAAGGGCCCTCGCCTTGTAATGTTGGAAAAATTTCCTGCACATCAAGATCTTCTCCTGAATGATTTTCAGGTTTTAATTTTTTGTTTTTACCGAACATGGCTCCAATTCTAGGTTTTGCGCTTCTTCTGCTGATTTTCTCAATCGGAATCTTTTTGCCGTTTTTGATTTTTTTTGCCAGGGGAAATACCGGGGGAAATACCGGGGGAAATACCGGGGGAAATACCAGGGAAAATACCCAAGGAAATACCGGGGAAAATCCTGGGGAAAATCCAAGGAAAAATAAGTTCAAAATCTCACTCGAAGAGTTGCAAAAAATATCTCTGCGTCTTGTTGCCGCGATTCTTTTTGCCGCGATCATTACACAGATTTGTCTGATTTATTCTTTCGTCATTTCTGATTACTCAGTCGAAAATGTTTACAAAAATTCACATCATTTAAAGCCGCTGATTTACAAAATTTCTGGCTCCTGGGGAAACCACGAGGGGTCAATGTTGCTGCTTATTACCACCCTTTCTGCCTACACTCTTGCTTTTAGTTTTTTGAGCAAAATTTCAGCGCGGCAAAAATTAATTATTACTTCGTCGCAGTCGCTAATCATTGCACTTTTTGCCGCTTTTACCGCCTTCACTTCTAATCCATTCGCGCGAATTTTTCCGATGCCAATCGAGGGCCTCGGTCTTAATCCGATCTTACAAGATATTGGTCTGGCGCTACACCCGCCAATGCTTTACACGGGCTATCTCGGCTTCTCATTAATTTTTTCTTTCGCCATTGCTGGGCTTCTTTGTGAAAAAGTTGATCGTGATTTCGTCAGAAAAATGACGCCTTGGCTATTTTTTTCTTACGGATTTTTAACTTTAGGGGTTGGCCTCGGCTCTTGGTGGGCATATCGCGAACTTGGTTGGGGTGGATATTGGTTTTGGGATCCAGTCGAAAATGTCTCACTGATGCCCTGGCTCATTGCCACTGCATTAATTCACGCGGTGAAACTGGTTGAAAAAAAAGAGATCTACAAAAATTGGACAGTTTTTTTAGCGATCCTCACCTTCATTCTTTGTTTGCTTGGAATTTTTCTCACTCGCTCCGGAGTCTTGAGTTCCGTTCATTCATTCGCTATTGATGCCAAGCGCGGATTTTTTGTAATCACTTTAATTTTCCTAATTGGTGGAGCTGCTTTGCTAATTTTTGGCGCAAAGATGAATCGCTTAAGATCAAAACCCGCGATAATCGACAGAAGCGAGAAATTAATTCTGCTAAATAATTATTTCCTGCTCGTCGCTTTATTCGTAGTACTTCTCGGCACTACTTACCCAATTTTTCTTCGCGGATTATTTAGCGAATTCATTTCAATCGGCGCCGATTACTACAATCAGATTTTTAAAATCATGATCGTGCCGTTTCTTGCTTTGATTGCCTTTTCAACAAAATCTGCAAAACCTACTCCAAAAAATATTTCTCATCTCGGATTTTTTTTGATTATTCTTGGCGTCACTTTTTCTTCTTATTTTGGATTGGTAAAAGAGCTAAGCCTGAAGCAAGGCGAATCTTTCACGCTTGGTGATTACAAAATTAAATTCGAAAAAATTGAATATTTCGCTGGAAAAAATTTTGTCTCGCGCCAAGGAGATTTCACTCTTTCTAAAAATGGCAAAGAGCTTGGAGACTTACAGCCACAACTGCGCTTCTATCCAGTAAATGATCAAACAACTAACGAGGCTTCGATAAAACATCGTATTTTTGGTGACGTTTATTTGGTTATTGGCAATAAGGATGAAAATGAAAATTACGCCATCCGCGCTTATTACAAACCATTCATTTGGTTGATTTGGCTGGGATGTGTTTTAATTTTTGGCGCAGCTCTTCTTAAAATTTTCAGAAACTTTTTCCAAAAGACTAAAAAATGAAATTCAGAATTTTCCAACCAACAAAATCCGCAATGCAATCTGGTAAAAAAAATACCAAAAAATGGTTAATGCTCCCGATTGAAAATAATGCCATACGCTCAGTAAATCCGATAACCGGTTGGATTTCAGCAAGTAACACTTCATCGCAATTTCACTTTGAATTCTCAACCAAGGATGAGGCAATTAATTTTGCCCAAAAAGGAGGATTTCACTTCGAGGTTGAAGAGCCAAAATTAGCGGTAATTAAACCAAAATCTTACGCCGCTAACTTCACCAGTTAGTTTTTAACTCACCACACCAAGTTTTAACCCACCACACCACCAAAACCCAATGCCCACCCTCGCCAAAGCCACCTTTGGTGTAGCATTTTTGCTTTTTTCATTCTCAGCAAAAGCTCAACAAAGTGCAGTAAATGAACAAGATTGGATTACTCGTAATCAGCAAAACATTATCGAGGAAACCACGCGCAGCAAGGAGCTAGAGGCGATAGAAGAAGATCGCGAACGCAGAAAAAAAATAGATCAAGAAAAAAATTGGCAAGAATTTAATGCTTCAGGCAAAACCAGAACTTGCCTTCCGATCAGTGAAATCAGGCTAGTTGACGCCAATTCACTTTCTTCATCTCGTCAAAAAAAACTCACCTCACCATTCATCGGCAGATGTTTTGGAGCAAAATTTTTGGGCGAGGTCGTCACCAAAATTACCAATTATTACCAAGGCATAGGCTACGTCACTACACAAGTCGCTTCACCAAAACAAAATCTA
The DNA here is from genome assembly GCA_945865855.1 of Rhizobium sp. Q54. Classification (GTDB taxonomy): domain Bacteria; phylum Pseudomonadota; class Alphaproteobacteria; order Rickettsiales; family UBA1997; genus UBA2645. The sequence goes on from CAMBES010000008.1 coordinate 6,381, forward strand.
AAAAGCGGCATTTTAGAGTTAAAAATTATCGAAGGAAAAATTGAAAAAATTTCTCTGGGACAAGACCGCGTGATTGACAAAATGCAAAAATTTACTGCCTTTGGAAATATCGAAGGTGATGCACTCAACATCAATGAAATCAACCAGGGAATCTATCAAATCAATCGCCTACAATCTAATCGCGCGACGATGAAAATCGAGCCAGGAAGCGTTGATGGTGAGAGCAAAATTATTATCGAAAATCAGAAAAAATTTCCACTCCATGTGACCGTCGGCAAAGATAATTTGGGCAATAAATTCACTGGCGTGCAGCGCACAAATTTTTCTTCAAGCCTCGATAATCTTTTATTTTTGAATGACGGTTTAAGCGTAAGTTACACAGCAAATTTGCACGACGATCACCAGATTAAAAACCTCGAAGCCTTTAGCGGCGGCATCTCTATCCCATTCAAATCCAACACATTTTCTTACGATTTTTCGCGTAGTGAATTCAAAGGAACAAATGCCGGATCATCTACCTCGCTTGTCACAAACGGCTTCTCACAACAAAATAAATTCAGCCTCGATCGAGTTTTACTCAATAAAGCTGACTTGAGAATCTCGATAAACAGTTCGCTTACTTCCAAAAGTGCGGCGAGTTATCAAAATGGTGCCAAGTTGAGTAACGCTGAACGCAGATTAACAATTTTGAACTTAGGATTTTCTGCCTCTTCATATTTTAGCAACAATGCCAGTCTTTATTTTAAACCTACTTACATCCTTGGATTGACTGCGCTTAACGCCAAAAAAGATCAGCAAAATATTTCCTCCTCAACTGCTAAAGCACAATTTGAAGCTCTAAAATTTTACGCCTCGGCTGCAAAAAAATTTACGACTATTCCACTAACTTTCAGCACTGAAATGGACAGCCAAATTTCCAAACAAACACTTTTTGGCTCTGAACAATTTGCCATCGGTGGCTATTATTCGGTGCGCGGCTTTAAAGAAAATTACGTCTCTGCTGATTCTGGCTATTACTTCAGAAATAAAATTAGCTTCAGCCCTGGATTTAAAGTCACCTTCGAGCCTTTCTACGACTACGGTTACGCTAAAAATAAATATGATGGCTCGAGTGGAAGATTATCTGGAACCGGGATCAAAACTATTTTTTCTAATCCTTATTTTAATGCTTCGGTGACTTATTCGAAGGGCTTAAGCAAGTCACAACTCATCTCTTTGAATGTTAAAGAAAATAAGTTGGTTTATTTTGAAATTAGCGCGAGTTGTTGCTAGCTTCTTTGACTTCTAAAAAAGGAGGGATCTAAGAAGCTCCTTAAACACTTAAGATTTCAATGTTCTTCGACTCAAATCTTCTCTCTCAAGCGCAAAAAATTTTACGCATTTTCGAGGAAAAGAAATTAAAAATTACCATAGCTGAATCCTGCACTGGCGGTCTTTTATCGGCTTTATTGACCGAAATTCCTGGGGCATCAAAAGTACTTGAGCGCGGTTTCGTTACTTATTCAAATCAGGCAAAAATCGACCTACTCGGAGTAAAGAAAGAAACACTAAAAAACTTTGGCGCAGTAAGCGCAGAAACCGCTGAAGAAATGGCTCAAGGCGCATTAAAAAATTCACAAGCCGATGTTGCAATTTCCATTACCGGAGTTGCAGGACCAGAAGAAAAATCAGGCTTGGTACATATCGCAGTTGCAAGTCACAGCCATCCAATTGTAAACCGCAAATTCAACTTTGCTGGCGATAGAAACGAGGTTCGAAAAGCCTCGGTGATCGCCGCATTACAACTACTCACATGCAAAAATTAGAGAAAATTTACGAAGGCAAAGCCAAACAACTTTTCACAACTTCAGACGAAAATTTACTCATCCAATTTTTCAAAGACAGCGCCACCGCTTTCAACGGAGAGAAGAAGGAAATCATCGACGGGAAAGGTATTTTGAATAATGTGATTTCAGAATATTTAATGCATGAACTCGCGACCGCCGGAATTCCAACTCATTTCGTAAAAAGATTAAATGAGCGCGAACAATTGATTAAAAAAGTTACGATTATTCCACTTGAGGTAATCATCAGAAATATCGCTGCTGGGTCAATGGCTAAGCGCCTTGGTATTAATGAAGGCTTAGAATTATCCGCGCCAGTTTTTGAAATTTGTTTTAAGGATGATGGGCTAGGAGATCCGCTAATTAACGATGATCACGCCATTAATGTGCTAAAAATTGTCACTAAAAAACAACTCGAGGAAATCAAGAATATCACCGCCCGCATCAACGAAATCATGTGTAAGATTTTTATCAATATCGGCATTCGCTTGGTTGATTTTAAGATTGAATTTGGATTTGATGCGCAAGGTTCAATCATTCTGGCTGACGAGATCAGTCCAGATAGCTGCAGACTTTGGGATCAATCAACTTCCGAAAAACTCGACAAAGATCGCTTCAGAAGAAATCTTGGCGGATTAGTCGAGGCCTATAAGGAAGTGGCTTCACGTTTAGGAATAAAATAGCATGAAAATCAGAATTCTAATCTCTCTAAAAAAAGGCGTACTCGATACGCAAGGCAAAGCAATCGAGAGTTCTTTGCAAAAAAATCTTGGCTTTGCACAAATCTCACAAGTTAGGCAGGGCAAGGTTGTAGAGCTTGAAATCGCCGAAAATGATCCAGCAAAAATCAAACAAATTGTTGACGAAATTTGCGACAAGTTGCTCGTCAATAAAATCATCGAAGACTACAGCTACGAGGCCATCTAATGAAATCAGCAGTAATTACTTTTCCCGGCTCAAATTGCGATCGCGACGCCGTTGATGCTTTACAAAAAATCGGCTCACGTGTGCAAAGAATTTGGCATCAAGAAACTAAGCTTGATGACGATCTAGATTTAGTAATTGTTCCCGGCGGATTTTCTTACGGCGACTATTTGCGCTCTGGTGCGATGGCCGCGATTTCACCGGTAATGATAGAAGTAAAAAGACTTTCTAAAAAGGGTGTGAGAGTCCTTGGCATATGCAACGGCTTTCAAATTCTCACCGAAGCCGGGCTTCTTCCCGGGGTGCTTACGCGTAACAAAAAAATGAAATTCATTTGTCAGACTATGAATTTGCGCGTTGAAAATAAAAACTCCGCCTTCACTCATAAATATAGCGCGCATCAGCTTATTCGCGTTCCAATAGCACATATGGATGGAAATTATTTTGCTGATTCCGCAACTCTAAAAAAACTCGAAGACACTGATTCAATTGCCTTTCGCTACATTAATGAAGATGGCAATCTTACTGACGAAGCCAATCCAAATGGCTCTCTTTTGAACATCGCTGGAATCTTTAACGAAAAGAAAAATGTTCTTGGCATGATGCCTCACCCAGAAAGAGCAATCGATATAGATAACGGATCAGGTGACGGATTAATCTTATTTAACAGTCTTCTTAACTGATTCTGTAAACGGGCAAATAAATTTTTGCTTTGTTTCAGAGCCCCATTCTCTATTTTCTTTTCTAGCTTTCTGCTCATCGCTCTTATCATCTCCGCGCACATCATCCGCCCTATCATACATTAATTCTTCTTTCGGCTCTTCTTTTGCTTCTTCCGCCACCTGATTTTCCGCATTTTTTGGCTTTTCTGCGCATTTCTTTTTTACCTCAATAAAATCATTTACTAGCGCATTACGAATATTTTGCGCGGCAATTTTGGTTAAGTTTAATCGCACTGTATCATCGGCAACGTAGGTACCGTAACGGTTAGTACTAACATCATAACTATCATTTACCGCGGTTGTGCCTCTTGAAATTATCGCGCCATTTTCAAGATTTTTAAGTTCGTAAAGAACGTCAATATTAACGCGGTTACGACCCGAGGCACCAGTCTGAGTAATTAAGGCGCCAGAAACTGATTTACTCGCTCTTAAGATTAAAAAATATTTCGGCTCTGATTTTATGTAGTCTGGATTCAGCAGATCGTAAAGATTATTTTTTAATTCCTGACTTAGGTGATCTCGATCTTTTTTTATCCTAATCGAGGCAAGATCTTCGGCGTAAGAAAATTTATTATCTCCATCGTGATAAATTATCTGAAATCCGCATGAGCAAAAACTTGCCAAGAGAATTAAGCAGAAAAAATTACGCATATTTTAGAGCGGCTTTAACAAAAGAAACGAAGAGTGGATGAGCCGCAAACGGTTTTGATTTCAACTCAGGATGGAATTGCACGCCGACAAAAAATGGGTGATTCGGAATCTCGACAATCTCAGGCAATTTATCGTCAGGCGACATTCCAGAAAATTTTAACCCAGCTTTTTCTAGTTTATTTCTAAAATTAACATTCACCTCGTAACGATGACGATGGCGTTCAGAAATTTTATTTTTGCCGTAAATTTTTTCAGCGACCGAGCCTTTTTCAATCACGCATGGATAAGCGCCAAGTCTCATTGTGCCTCCCATATCGCTACCAGCTTTTTTGGTTTTTTTGCCGGATTTATCTTGCCATTCACTCATCATTCCAATCACGAAGGTTCCTTTTTTAGCGAACTCACTCGAAGTTGCATCCTCAATTCCAAGAACGTTGCGGGCATATTCAATCACCGCCATTTGCATGCCGTAGCAAATTCCAAGACATGGGATTTTTTGTAAGCGCGCTTGCTTGATCATATCGATTTTACCCTCAACCCCATCTTCACCAAAGCCCCCCGGAACAAGAACTGCGTTGATATTTTTTGGTAAATCATTTTTGCCTTTACGCGCATTGACCCAAGTAATTTTTGCCTTGGCTTGCATTGAAAATGCTGCGTGATCGATAGCTTCGATTAGTGATTTGTAAGAGTCTTTGTAGTCAGTATATTTTCCAACGATGGCAATATTTACCTCAGCCTTCGGATTCTCAATCGCATTTTTGATTTTGATCCACTTAGTCAAATCGGGCTTCTTGCTATAATCGAGTTTGAAGAATTTTAGAATTTCGGTGTCGAGTCCGTTTTGATGATAGATCAGCGGAACTTCGTAGATGCTTGAAGCGTTTGGTGCGGCGATCACTGATGAAATTGGCACTGAGCACATCTTAGCAATTTTTTCTAAATGCGCTTTGGTGGTTGGTCTTTCGGCACGACAAAGCAAAACGCTTGGCTGAATGCCAATCGAACGTAATTCTTTTACTGAGTGCTGAGTTGGTTTTGTTTTGAGTTCATTCGCGCTTTCAATGTAAGGCAAAAGAGTGAGGTGTAAGAAGGCGCAACGATCTTGACTCATTTCGTAACCGAGCTGACGAATAGTTTCAAAAAATGGCAATGCTTCAATATCGCCAACCGTTCCGCCTATTTCGCACAAGATAAAATCTGTTCCTTTTACGTCGTTTAAAATGAATTCTTTGATGAGATCAGTAACGTGCGGAATCACTTGTACTGTGCCGCCAAGATAGTCGCCCTTGCGCTCTTTCGCTAAAAGTTTTGAGTAAATTTGACCAGCAGTGACATTATCAGATTTCTTCGCATCTACCCCGGTAAAACGCTCGTAGTGACCAAGATCAAGATCGGTTTCCGCGCCATCTTCCGTAACAAAAACTTCGCCATGCTGAGTCGGGCTCATGGTGCCAGGATCAACGTTTAAATATGGATCAAGCTTACGTAATTTAACTGAATATCCACGTGCTTGCAACAATGCAGCAAGCGAAGCGGAGGCTAGGCCTTTACCCAAAGAAGAAACGACGCCGCCAGTAATAAAGATAAAACGACTCTCAGAATTTTTGTTTGGCATTCTCAATAAACTTACTATTTCCCGATCATAATTCTGTCGACCAACTGCTTAATTGTTGGCATGAAACCATTGGCATAAAATGGATCAGTTGCAAAACGGTAAGCACTGTGACCAGAGAACATTAGTTGGTTTTCGATATCGTTGCCCTTGCGCACATCTTGCAAAGTTTTTTGGATACAAAAACTACGCGGATCAGCTCTGCGATCTGTAGTGTGATTCATTTCTGCTTTATCAGACCAGTTACTAAAACGGCACTGACTCAAGCAGCCCATGCAATTAATTTGATCAGTAACAATTTGTGCAGATTTCGATTTATCGACGAACATCAAAGTTTCATCCGGCGTTTTCATGCCTTCGGTGTGACCAGCAGCAATCCATAGATCAACTTTCGATTTATCTTCTGGCTTGATGAAAACCACGCGGCCTCTTTGACCAAAAGGAATTTCACAAGTGAAGCTGTCGACGGCTTTAACGCGATACTCAACTTGTCTAATTTCACGACCTTTCAACTCACGAATAAAATCATTCTCAATTGCAGAAGAATAAAAACCTGTGGGGCTGAAGCGATTCAAATAAACATCACCCTCTTTTAAAGTAAGAAGCTTTTTCTTCCAGGCATCTGGCACTGGATATTCTTGCGTAAAAATTGGACGAGTACCGAATTGGAAAACGATTGGCCCAATTTCTGGATTATCCAGCCAATGCTCAAACTCTTCCAAATTCCAAACGCCGCCAGCCATAACAATTGGCACGTCATTTAGGCCAACAGAATTCATGAAACTGCGAATCTCAGCAACTCTTGGATAAGGATCTTCGTAAGCATTCGGATCTTCCGCATTCGACAAGCCATTGTGACCACCAGCCCGCCAAGGACATTCGTAAACTACGCCACCAAGAAGATCGACAGCCTTGTGATAACTTCTTTTCCACAAAGCACGAAACGCACGCATTGAAGACACGATCGGATAATAATAAACGTGATATTTTTCGGCGATTTCAGCAAGACGGTAAGGCATGCCAGCGCCACAAGTAATGCCGTGAATCAAGCCTTTTGAACCCTCGAGAATTCCGTGCAAAACGCGCTCAGCTCCACCCATTTCCCACAAAACATTCATGTGGATGCGACCATTTCCGGCAGAAATATCGTGAGCAATTTTTGCTTGCGTGATGCCGCCAGTTATTGAGTCAACGATTAATTCTTCGTGTCTTTCGCGACGAGTGTGAGTCTTGTAAATCAACGGAACATATTTTCCATTTTCATCAATATTATCAGCGTTAACTCCAGAAAAAGTTCCAACAGCGCCAGCTTTAGCAAAATGGCCAGCAGTTACGCCAGTAGTTATTCCAACACCTTTTCCACCTTCAATAATTGGTAAAGTTTCAGCACCAGAAATGGCAAAGTTTTTGATTTTTTTTAGCAAGGGAGACTCCGATTTGAGGGGGGAATTTTGTAATCAAGAAATATGGCGCGAAGCTAGGAATTAGCTGGCAAAATATCAATTGGAAATTTTCAATAGCCACAAAGCTAGCAACCAACAATCAGCAACTAAATTTAATGCAATTCATCGACGAAGTAAAAATTAATCTCCAAGCCGGAAATGGCGGAAATGGCGCGTCAAGTTTTCGCCGCGAAAAATTCGTACCACGCGGCGGACCAGATGGCGGAGACGGAGGACGCGGCGGCAGTATAATTTTAGAATGCGTAAAAGATCTAAACACTCTGATCGACTTTCGCTTCAAACAACATTTTGTAGCTAAGAACGGCTCAGCTGGAAAAGGAGCAAATAAGAACGGACTTTCTGGCGAAGATTTAATTCTGCGCGTTCCAGTCGGCACACAAATTTTCTCTGACGATAAATCTGAATTAATCGCCGATCTAACCCAAGATGGAGAGCGCTTCACCATCGTTAAAGGCGGCCGCGGCGGACTCGGAAACGTAAATTTTAAAAGCTCGATAAATCAAGCCCCAACCTTTGCCCAAAAAGGCGAAGCCGGTGCAGAACTCTGGGCCAGACTTGAATTAAAACTTCTCTCTGATGCTGGATTGCTTGGAATGCCTAACGCCGGAAAATCAACCTTCCTTGCCGCAACCACCCGCGCTAAACCAAAAATCGCTGACTACCCTTTTACCACTCTCAAGCCACAACTTGGGGTTGTTTACGTCGATGAATATGAATTTGTTTTAGCTGATATTCCGGGCTTAATCGAAGGAGCTTCCGAAGGTCGCGGACTTGGTGATCGCTTCTTAAAACACGTTGAGCGTTGCGGAGTTTTACTTCATTTAATCGACGGTTCTGCCGAAGATGTTGTTGAAAATTACGCAACAATTCGCGGAGAACTTGCTGGCTATAGCGAAGAATTAGCGAGCAAAAAAGAGATCGTCGCCCTCAATAAAATTGACATTCTAGACGCTGATGAGTTGAAGAAAAAAATCGCCGCATTAAAGAAATTCCTAAAAAAATCCGGGCAGAAACTTCCAAAAGTTTTCGCTCTTTCCGCCGCAACTGGTCAAGGAACTACTGAGATTTTGCGCGAGCTTTACCGAAAAATAAAAGATGAAAAATAGTACAGCATTAATTACCGGAGGATCGAAAAGAATAGGTCGCGAGATCTCGATTTTCCTAGCTTCACAAGGCTACGATCTCGTGATTAGTTACAATGAATCTAAGAACGAAGCAGAAAAATTAAGCAAAGAAATCGTCAAAAAATTTGGCGTAAAATGTGAAATTTTTAAGGCTGATTTGCGCGACGAAAAACAAACAAAAGAACTCGCAAAATTTGTTAGAAATAATTCTAAAAAATGGAGTTTGCTAGTTAACAACGCATCAGTTTTTCAAAAATCCAAATTTCTTACCGCAGCAGAATCTGAAATGTCTGACAACTTCAATATTCATTTCTTTTCGCCACTAATTCTTGCCAAAGAATTTGCGAAAAATGCGCCAAAAAACGGACAAATAATTAACCTCACCGACAAAAATATCACTCGCTACGAAACCAGTTATTTTTACTACTTACTCAGCAAAAAATCTTTGGCCGAATTAACTAAAATGCTCTCAGTTGAACTAGCGCCAAAAATCAGAGTTAATGGAATTGCGCCAGGTTTTATTTTAAATCCAATCGACAATTCAAGCGCAGAGAGTTTCGTCAAAAAAATTCCCCTGCAAACCAAAGGTGAAGTAGAAAATATTGTGCAAGCAGTTGAGTTTTTGCTAAAAAATAAATTCGTCACCGGTCAAATTTTATTCGTCGATGGAGGAGCTTCACTAAACCATGCAGGATAAATTAGGAATATTCGCCGGACGCGGGAAATTGCCGCAAATGCTGATCTCAGACTGTCAAAAAAAAGGCCGCGAATTTGTCTTATTTTTACTCGAAGGAGAAATTTACGAAGAAGATTATTCTGTCTTCAAGCCAACAAAATTTGGTTACGGCGAAGTTGAGAAATTTTTAAGAATTCTTCACGAAAATAAAGTTAAAAACCTGGTCTTTATTGGCGGCGTAACTAAGCCCAACTTCTCTGCGCTTAAAGTCGATAAAACCGGCGCGATTTTACTCGCCAAAATTCTCGCTAATAAAATTCTTGGTGACGACGCCGTGCTACGTACCGTAATTAATTTCTTCGAGAAAAAAGGCTTAAAAATTCTGCGAATTGATGAATTGCTCGACTGCGTGGTGTCAAAGAAATCAATACTTGGCAAGCATTCTCCCAGTGCAGAAAATCTTGCCGACATTGCACTTGGAATTTCCGCAGTGAAATATTTTTCAAAATTTGACGTTGGCCAATCTCTCGTTGTTGCGCAAAAACAAATCATTGCAATTGAGGCTCTCGAAGGAACTGATGAGATGATTAAAAGATGCAAAAATTTGCGCCAAAATTCTGTGCTCGTAAAAATGAAAAAATTCAAACAAAGCAGAAAAGCTGATTTGCCAACAATCGGAATTGAAACTGTAAAAAATTGCGCTGAAGCCGGAATCAAAGGAATCGCCATTCAAGCCAATTCAACGCTGGTTTTAGAAAAAGAAGAACTCATTAAAGTGGCTGACGAATTAGGATTGTTCTTAACGGTAATTTGAAGACCCTTCCCAAATCCTCGCCTGTGCGGTACTGGGAAAGTGCGGTGGTCTAAACGTCATCCTCGCGCAGGCGGGGGTCCAGGAATTTTTACAAATGCAACCAACTCAAAATTTTTCTCCAGAAGTAAAAAAAATATTCGAAATCTTTGGCGCTAACATCCGCTTGGTTGGTGGATGCGTCCGTGACTTGCTCTTAGAAAAAAAAATAAACGATTTCGATTTCGCGACAAAATTCCTTCCCAGTGAAACAACAAAAATCTTAGAAAAAAATAAAATCAAAGCGATACCGACCGGCATCAAATTTGGCACAATCACCGCCGTCGTAAATGGTCAGAATTTTGAAATTACCACTTTACGCAAAGACAATGAAACCGACGGACGTCACTGCGCACCAGAATTCGTCGATGATTATTTACTCGACGCCTCACGCCGAGACTTCACGATGAACGCTCTCTACATGGATTCTCTAGGCCAGATCACTGATTACTTCGACGGAATTTCCGATCTCAAAAAACAAAAGCTTCGCTTCATTGGCGACGCAGAAAAAAGAATAGAAGAAGATTTTTTACGCATTTTGCGCTTCTTTCGCTTCAGCTGTGAATATGCTGCAGAGCTTGATTCTGAAGGGCTTAAGGCTTGCACAAAACAAAGAAAAAATCTTAAAAAACTTTCGCGCGAAAGAATTAGGCAAGAATTTTTAAAACTTATTTTTAATCAAAAAAAAGAGCGTGTAGTCACGATTTTAAAAATTCTAGAAGAAGAAAAAATTGCTGAAGAAATTTTTTCTTCACCCCTCGACATCTCTGCATTTGAGAGTCTACAAAGCGAAGATCAAAAATTAAAAATCGCCACCCTTCTTCTAAATAAAAACTTTAAACCCGAAGAAATTTGCGCAACAAATATTGAGAAAAAACTTTTTAACTTTTTGCTTTCAACCTCTCCAACTCTAGACTTAAGGCTGCTCCGCGCTTTTAACAATGACGAATTGGTTTGGAATTTTTGTCTTTTTGTTGCGGCAAAAAACAATCTTCCTCTCCCAAAAAAATTCCAAAAATTACCAGAATTTCCGATTAAAGCCAATGATCTAATCGAGCTTGGCTTCAAGAATAAAGAACTTGGAGACTCCTTGGATAAATTAAAAAAACTTTGGGCAAAAAGTGATTTTGAACTCGGTAAACAATCTCTTTTGGACAGTCTCCTTTGAAAATCGTTTTAGCGATTTTCAAAGAGAGTTAATCAACAAATAAAATGAAAAAATTCGGCGACCTCTTCTCTCTCATTCCATTTTTTAAACCTTACCGACGCGAAGTTTTTTTTGCGTTATTAGCCCTGCTAATTACCGCGCTAATGGTTTTATTTTTTGGCAAAGCCCTCAAATATTTAATTGACCTTGGCTTCACCAGGCAAGACTCCTTCTCGCTAAATCTTGTTTTACTAATTTTCGTCGGTGCCGTTTTAATAATGGCCGTTGCCGGATTTTATCGCTCTTCGCTAATCAATTCCGCCGCCGAAAAAGTAATCGCCGATCTGCGCAAAAAAGTTTACAACCACATTATTCGAGTCTCCGCCGAATTTTTTGAAATCACCAAAACTGGCGAAGTAATTTCCCGCCTCACTGTCGACACAATTGTGCTCTACAACATTCTAAGCAACACCCTCTCCTTCTTACTGCGCAACAGCTTGCTTTTCCTTGGTGGAATCTGCTTTTTATTTTTAACCAGTTTTAAGCTCAGCGTAATTTCTTTGGCATTAATTTTAGTCGCGATCTCGCCGATTATTTTAATGGGTCGCCGCGTAAAAAATTTGTCGAAAGAATCTCAAGAAGCATTAGCCGCAGTTGGGGCTCATGTCGAAGAAAGCATCAACGGCGTAAAAACAATTCAGTCTTACCTTTGTGAAGAAAAAGAGGCGCGCAATTTTTTTAGTTTTGTTGACAAAGCACTCGAAGCGGCACTGAAAAAAATCCGCGTAAAATCGTTAATGATTGCTTTTGTGATCACCCTCGCCTTTGGCACTGTCGCAGTGTTGCTGTGGGTTGGTGGCCAAGATGTTTTGGCAGGAAAAATAACAGCCGGCGACCTCTCTTCATTTATTTTTTACTCAATTATTTCTGCGACTTCTCTAGTTGCGCTTAGCCAAATTGCCGGACAATTACAAAGCGCATCTTCAGCGGCAGAGAGAATTTTTGAGCTTTTGCAGATTGAGTCTCCGGTCAAAGAAATAGCAGATCCAAAACCATTTTTAAGCAGCGAGAAAGTTACGTTAAAATTTAACTCGGTGAATTTTTCTTACCCGAGTCGAAAGGATTTTTTAGTGCTGAAAAATTTTAATTTCGAAATCAAACCTGGAGAAAAAATTGCCATTGTTGGCCTTAGCGGCTCAGGTAAAAGCACTCTGCTTCAACTGCTTCTGCGCTTCTACGACGTGGATTCGGGGGCAATTACAATTAATGATCGCGACCTCAAATCACTCTCCTTCAAAGATCTGCGCCAAAATTTTTCTTACATTTCGCAAGACTGTTTTATTTTCTCGGGAACGATTTTTGAAAACATTGCCTACGTAGATAAATCAATCACCGAAGCTGAGGTAGAAAAAATGATTAGCCGAAATTCAGCGCTGCAATTCATTAATAATTTACCAAAGAAATTACACACATCCGTTGGCGAAAAAGGGATTAAGCTTTCTGGCGGTGAACGTCAGCGCATTGCCTTTGCTCGCGCGCTAATCAAGAACTCTCTGGTTTTACTTTTAGACGAAGCAACTTCGGCGCTCGACAATCAAAATGAGCAATCAATAAATCGCGCGATCCTCAATTTTGCTGAAAACAAAACTGTGATAACTGTCGCGCATCGTCTTTCTTCGATTGTGAATTCTGAGAAAATTATCTTTCTTGAGGGTGGAGAAATTATTGAAACAGGCTCGCATCAAGAATTGATGGCACTTGGCAAATCTTACAAAAAAATGTACGAATTGGAAGAAGTGGTAGGTCGGTCTTCACTTCGAAATTAGATGCGCGTCTTCTGATTCCAACCTACGCAGGAGTTTCATTGTGAATGCTGCACTAAAAGCTAGTCATTGCGTGGGCCGATGAGCAAAAAGATTAATAGGTTTTTTAACCTCGTCTCTGCCCATTAAAGCATCAAGAAGTGTAGCTTTTTACATCTCTCGCCAAATGCAA
>CAMBES010000009.1 GCA_945865855.1 Rhizobium sp. Q54
GGAACAGATTTGGTAATCACACTTGATTGCGGCACTGTCGCTTTCAAGCCACTCGAAGATGCTGCTGCTGTGGGCCTGGAGATTATCGTGATTGATCATCATCTCGGAGTTCTTGAAAAACCTCAGTCGATCGCGGTGATTAATCCAAATTTACTCGACGAAAAATTCCCGCACAAAAATCTTTGTGCTGCCGGCGTGACGTTTTTATTTGTGGTCGCGATTAATAAAAAATTGCGCGAAGAAAATTTTTACGCGCAAAAAAAAGAACCAAATCTTTTGAATCTTCTCGACCTCGTCGCCCTTGGAACTGTTTGCGATGTGATGTCTTTAACTGGCTTAAATCGTGCCTTCGTAGCTGCTGGTTTAAAAATTTTAAAGCAGAGAAAAAATTTAGGTTTGCGCGAAATTTGTGATTTGGCCGGACTTGACGAAGAGCCCTCTGCTTACCATTTAGGATTTGTAATCGGTCCACGCATCAATGCTGGCGGACGTGTAGGAAAATCTGATTTAGGCGCGACAATTCTTTCAAGCGAAGATGAAGAGGAAGTAAAGGCCATCGCGCAACAATTAGAAACTTTTAATAAGCAGCGCAAAGAGATTGAAGTGCAAGTTTTAGAAGAGGCCGTGAAGTCGCTGGAGTCGGGCCCTTTGACGCGTAGCGCAACAGAATCATGTTTTGGCGGCTTTTCAAAAAATGATCCAATAATTTTTGCCGTCGCAAAAAACTGGCATCAAGGCGTAATCGGAATCGTCGCGTCACGTCTAAAAGATTTGTACAACAAGCCCGTCGCTGTAATTGCGATTGATGATGAAGGCAAGAAGGGCAAGGCTTCGTGCCGCTCAATTTCTGGAATTGATTTCGGCGGAGAAATTTTAAAAGCGCGATTGGAAGGCTTGTTGATTGAAGGCGGAGGCCATGCGATGGCTGGTGGATTTTCGGTTGCCCCAGAAAAAATTTCTGAACTTCACCAATTTTTCTGTAAAAATTTAGCGCAAAAAGTCGAAGAAATTTCTGCGCAAAAAGATGCCGAATTCGACATTGCGCTCGATCTTGCGCAGGTGAATTTAGATTTGCTAAAAGAGCTGGCAAAGCTTGAGCCATTTGGCGTTGGCAACATGCGTCCTAAATTTCTTTTGCGCAATGTGGTGAAGGTGAAAGCGAATTTAGTCGGCCAAACTGCAGAACATATTTCCTGTGTTTTTTCTTCCAAATCCGTGCTCGGATTTAATGGCCAAATTCAAGCAATCGCTTTTCGTAGTAACAAAACCCCTCTTGGCGAAATGCTTCTCGATTCGAAATTTACCAAGCCGATCAACTTAGTCGGAACCTTGAATATCAATGCCTGGATGGGTGTTGAAAAAGTGCAGATGATTATTGAAGATGTGCTGATCTAGTTTTTCTGGGACAAAATAAAAGGGTCAGACTCTTGCGAGCTTGACCCTTTTACGTGAAAAATAATCTCAGAAATAGAGCTCAATGATTTACAAAGCGCTTCTTAATTCTTTAGTCGCATCAACCATTGCCTTCAGTGCTGCCTTGGTTTCCGGCCAGTCACGAGTTTTAAGGCCGCAATCAGGATTTACCCAAATTTGTTCAGGCTTCAAAACATCTAGTGCCTTTTGCAGAAGATTTTTCATTTCTTCTTTTTTCGGCACGCGCGGGCTGTGAATATCGTAAACGCCTGGTCCGATTTCATTCGGATATTTGAAGTTTACGAAGGCGTTCAGCAAGTCCATTTGTGAGCGCGAAGTTTCGATTGAAATCACGTCAGCATCCATTTTTGCGATCGCTTCAATGATGTCGTTAAATTCAGAGTAACACATGTGAGTGTGAATCTGAGTTCTATCTTCAACGCCGGAAGCGCTGATTCTAAAGGCCTCAACCGCCCATTTTAAATATTCGTTCCACTTATTTCTGCGAATTGGCAGACCTTCGCGAAGTGCTGCTTCATCGATTTGCACGATTTTAATTCCCGCTTTTTCGAGATCGCAAACTTCGTCACGAATTGCAAAAGCGATTTGCAAAGCCGTTTCTTTTCTAGGCTGATCATCACGAACAAATGACCATTGAAGAATCGTGATCGGCCCAGTGAGCATGCCTTTCATAATTTTCTTCGTTTGGCTTTGTGCATATTTTGCCCATGCAACCGTCATTTCTTTTGGACGAGAAACGTCGCCGAAAATAACTGGAGGCTTCACGCAGCGTGAGCCGTAGCTTTGCACCCAGCCGTTTTTGGTGAAGAAGAACCCAGACAATTGTTCGCCGAAATATTCGACCATGTCGTTACGTTCGAACTCGCCGTGAACCAAAACATCCAAGCCAATTTCTTCTTGGAAGCGAATGGTGCGCGTGGTTTCTTCCTGTACGAATTTTTCGTAATCCGCGGCAGAAATTTTTCCGGCCTTGAAATCGGCACGAAATTTACGCACTTCTTTTGTTTGTGGAAAAGAGCCAATTGTTGTAGTTGGCAGTAAGGGTAAATCGATGTGTGCAGTTTGAATTTTTTTGCGCGCAGTGAAATTACTTTTGCGGCTCATCAAAGATTCGTCGATTTCTGCAACGCGTTTTTTCACAAGTTCATTGTGAATTCTGCGTGAAGATTTTCTTGCTTTGAGCGCTGTTTTATTCGCAGAAATTTCTGCTTTAACTTTGAAGTCTTCTCCGTCAGCTGCCTGAGCAATTATTGCTAGCTCAGCTAGTTTTTGCGTCGCAAATGAAAGCCAAGATCTTAATTCTGAATCAAGATCTTTTTCATTGTCGAGATCAACTGGAGTGTGAATCAATGAGCATGAAGGTGCCACAATCAAGCGCCCGCGACCAAGTTTCGCTGATGCTTTTTTTACCAACTCAACTGATTTTTCTAAGTTGTTGATCCAAATATTACGGCCATCAATTACGCCCAGAGACAAGGTTTGGCCGGACTTAACGAGATTCAAAACTTCTTCAAATTGCTGAGGAGCGCGAACCAAATCAACGTGAACTGATTCAGTGCCAAGGTCGAAAGCGAGAGTCGCATTTTCGCTCAGAGAATCAAAATAAGTTGCGAGGTGAAGTTTAATTGAGCCCGCTTTTTGCTTGAGTTGTGGATATGCTTTTAGATAGGCCTGGATCACTTCAGCTGACAAATCTGTAACCAAAAAAGGCTCATCAATTTGCACATCCTTTACACCAATTTCTGATAATTTTTTGAAAAGTTCCAAGTAAGCAGCAAGAAGATTTTCAAGCAAATCTAATTTGTTTGAGCCATCTACAGACTTGCCAAGAAGCAAGAAACTAACTGGCCCAATGATCACCGGACGAGTTTCGATTCCTAATTTTTTTGCTTCCAAAAATTCTTCAAAAACTTTGTTCGCAGAGATTTTAAACTGCTGATCTTTTTTGAATTCAGGAACGATGTAGTGATAGTTGGTGTCAAACCATTTGGTCATTTCCATCGCTGTTACTTCATCAGTGCCGCGTGCCATTGCGAAGTAAAGATCAAGGCCAGAAAATTTAGCGAAGCGATCAGGAATTGCGCCAAGCAAAGTTTGAGCATCTAGAATTTGATCGTAAAAGGAGAAGTCGTTCGAAGGGATAAAATGAATCCCGTTTGCTCTTTGCTCTTCCCAATTTTTTCTTCTAATTTCCGCCGCGGCCTCTTGCAAATCAGCAGCGGTTGAGGCCTTTTTCCAATAGCTTTCGACGGCTTTTTTAAGTTCGCGATTAGCACCAATTCTCGGAAATCCGAGCGAAGCAGTTTTTAACATTTTTGTTTATATTGAGATTGCGCAAGGCTTTGCAACAAGGAAAGATGCGGGCTCGCAATGCGAAAAAAATATTTTTGGTTTAACTAAAAGCAAGGTAGTTATAGTTTTGCACGAAGTATTTCCTCTAAAAAATTCTTAAAAAAATGACAATTCACAAAACCGACTTGGTTGTTGTTGGCGCTGGTCCGACAGGTTTATTTGCAGTGTTTGAAGCTGGCATGCTCAAGATGAAATGCCACGTGATTGACTCGCTTGAAGTTATTGGTGGTCAGTGTTGCGCGCTTTATCCAGAGAAGCCGATTTACGATATTCCTGCTCATCCAAAAATTTTAGCGAGTGAGTTGATCGAGATGCTTGAAGCGCAAGCGACGCCATTTCATCCGACTTACCACTTGAATCAACGTGTTGAAAAATTTGTCAAAAATGCGGACGGAACTTTCACGGTTACGACTTCAAAAAATACTCAAATTGAATGCAAAGCCTTGATCATCGCTGCGGGCTGCGGCGCCTTTGGCCCTAATCGTCCGCCGCTTGAAGGTCTCGAAGAATTTGAAGGAAAATCAATTTTCTACGCTGTGCGCAATAAAGCTGAATTTGTTGGAAAAAATATTGTGATTGCCGGTGGCGGCGATTCAGCTGTGGATTGGGCGATTAGCCTTTCAGAAATCGCCAAAAAAGTTTACGTAATTCATCGCCGCGACAAATTTCGCTGTGCCCCAGAAAGCGCCGATAAAATGAAAAAATTATCCGAAGAAGGAAAAATCGAGTTAGTAATTCCTTACCAACTTGATGGTCTTGAAGGCTCAGACGGCAAGCTTTCAGCGGTTTTGGTAAAAGATTTCGACGGCAATGTAAAAAAACTAGAAGCTGATTATTTGTTGCCATTCTTCGGCCTAGCCATGGAACTTGGCCCAATCGCTGATTGGGGTCTAAGCCTTCACAAACACCATCTCGACGTTGATGTTTCAACAATGCAAACATCAGAGCCCGGCATCTACGCCATCGGCGACATCGCGACCTACAAAAATAAATTGAAGTTAATCCTCACGGGATTTGCCGAAGCCGCAACAGCAGCGCATGATTTGCACAAAGTTGTTTACCCAAATCAGGCTTACAATTTTGAATATTCAACGAGCAAAGGGGTTTCGTAATTCGGTCAGCCTCCTTTCTAAAAGGAGGCGGCGCTTAGCACTGGAGGATCTCCCGAGCCAAGAGTAATTTTTTCGAGCGCTCCAAAAAAATCACCCTCCGCCACTTCGTGGCTCCCCCTCTTTTTCAAAGAAGGCTTTTGCCTTCTCTGAATGGAGTATTTGACTCTGTTTACACTTTCATATCCTTGGCGCAACATTAAGGCTTGGTCAGAGACCTGACTTGCGACGGGGTTAATTCCAATAAATTATGATCAAATCAGCTTTGGATGACCAATTTTATGCGTTGCAAAGAAAAATTAGGGACGGAGGTGTCCATAAAGCGAGTTGCCCCAAAGAATGGATTGATTTAATTGAATCCTTGAATCCTGGCGCGGAAATGACGCTAGTAGCGCTGGAGAAAGAAGAATTTTATTGTGGGAGTAATGTTTTGGAGGATGGATGGAGATTTCCTTCAAGATTAAATCTTCGCGGAAGATTTAATCTTCTAAATTTTAGAAACGCCAAATTTAATGAGCTAAACTGCGCCGATGCAAAATTCGACGATAAGGTGAATTTTCACCGTGCAACTTTCGATAAAGTGAGCTTTTTATCTTCAGAATTTAAAGAAGGGGTTAATTTTCAAGGGGCGCAAATAAGGAACGAATCTTTATTTGGGGGCGCCAAATTTTCTTCTGGAGCTGATTTTTTTGGAGCAAAGTTTGTCAAATCTTCTATTTTTTCTGGCTCTTTCTTTTCAGGCAAAGTTGGTTTTGAACAGTGCGAGTTTGAATCTGGCGCCCTATTTGAATGTCTTAAGTTTGATCAAAACACCGAGTTAAACTTTGAGCGCGCTGTAATTGGTGGAGAATGCTTTAAAGTAAGTGATTGTGGAGAGGGATATCCGCTTGCTGCCATTAAATTGAGACATGCTATTTTTAAATGCCCCGTGGTTTTTGATATACACTTAAAAACTTGTCCAGATTTCTCGGAAGTCTATTTCTTAAATAAATTCTTTATAAAAGAAACTTGGCTAGAAGAAGGCGAGAGAGTTGATAAGAAAGAGAAAATTGAAGCTGACGACGAACCAAAATTCCGCTTCCTAAAAAAATATTTCGCTGAGCGCGGTAATCACTTCAAAGAGCAGGAATATTTTACTTACGAGATGAGGGCTAGGCGGAGGAGGTTAATTAGTCAGCTTTGCTTTACGCGCTCAAAAGACTTTTTAAATAATCCGGTTCATCGGGCAATTGAAGGGCTTAAAAATTTTTTCGAACTTGCTCTGTTTTCGCTCTACGAAATAACAAGCAACTTCGGCATGAGTTGGGTGAGGCCTTTAGCTTGTTTGGTTGTTTCAAGTAGGCTTATTGCACTAAGATTGGATAAGATTGGGCCGGATTCTTGGGTGCCGAGCGTGATCGAATTCTTTAATATTTTTGGAAAGAGTGACTGGTTGGAATCTTCAACGGTTGGCTTTTTTGAGGCCTTTACAAAAACTTTAACTCCTCTCTCGACAGCAAAGGATTTTGCGGATCCTTATGATTGGGTCGTGAATATTCATTGCCTGATCAATGGCGCACTGATTTTCTTGCTGATCATTGGCCTCCGCAACAAATTCAAAATCAAATAACATGTTCTCCAAGCTCGAATTCCTCATCGCCTTCCGTTACCTTCGTTCAAAACGCAAAGAAGGGTTCATTTCGATCACGGCGATTTTTTCTTTTGTTGGGATCATGATTGGCGTGGCTACGTTGATTGTGGTGATGTCGGTGATGAATGGTTTTCGTTACGAATTGGTGAATCGAATTCTTGGTGTTAATGCGCATTTGACGGTTTACAGCAGCAATCACAAAATCAGTAATTACGCCGAAATTTTGAGTGAGATTCAGAAAATTCCTGGTGTCGAATTTGCTAATCCGATTGTTGAAAGTCAGGCGATGCTGTCATCGCCGAAGAAAAATGCGGGCGGTTTGGTGAAGGGTCTTAAGGTTGATGATCTCAAAAATAAAAAGCTGATTTCAGAAAATATTACTGCAGGAAATATCGAGGCATTGTCGGATAGAAATTCGATTTTGATTGGCTCAGCTGTTGCGCAAAACATGGGTTTGAAAGTGGGCGACAATCTTAAATTAATTTCTGCAGAAACTAGCCAGACCTTGATTGGTGCAATTCCGCGCATCAAGACTTACCAAGTTGGGGGAGTGTTTGACAGCGGAATGTATGAGTATGATTCAAGCACAATTTTCATGAATTTTGAAATGGCACAAACGCATTTCCGCTTTGCTGACGCGGCTTCGGGAATTGAAGTTTTTGTGCGCGATCCAAATAAATTAGATGAAATGAAGGATGATTTTTATCAACTTTTGCTGAAATATCCTGACCTCTACGCCATGGATTGGCAGCAGTCTAACTCAGGCTTCATCGATGCTTTGAAAGTTGAAAGCACAGTGATGTTTTTGATTTTAACTCTGATCATTTTAGTCGCTGCTTTCAACATCATCTCGAGCATGATCATGTTGGTGAATGATAAAAATAAAAACATCGCGCTCTTGCGCACTCTTGGCATGAGCAAATTTTCAGTGATGAGAATTTTTTTGATTTGCGGCTCTTCGATCGGATTTGTTGGAACTTTTTTAGGCTTCTTAATCGGCGTATTATTTTCGAATAACATTAATTCGATTAAGATGTGGCTTGAGTCGATGGCCAATATCTCGCTTTTCAATCCGATGGTTTATTTTCTCTCAACCTTGCCGGCAAAAGTTTTTGTTTCCGATGTTGTGTTGATTGTTGGTATGGCTTTAGTGATTTCTTTTTTAGCCACTCTTTATCCGGCCTACCGCGCGAGCAAATCTAATCCAGCGGAGATTTTGCGTTACGAGTGAAGGCTTTGTGTTGGTTGAGCGGGGAGATTTATTTACTTGGTCTCGACTTCACTCGACCGATAAACTACTTCAAATAATTTTCAGGATTCACCGCGTCTCTTCCCTTCCGCAAGCCGAAATAAAGTTGTGGAGAATCAACATTTCCAGTTGAGCCAACTAAGCCGATTTTTCCGCCTTTCGCAACTTTTTCACCACGCTTCACTGTCCAGTTTTTTAAGTGTGAATAAGCAGTGATCCAGCCACCAGAATGTTTGATAATCACAAGATTTCCGTAGCCCTTCAACTCGTTGCCAACATAAGCCACAGTTCCTTCTTCAGCCGCTTTTACATCCGCACCTTCTTTGGCCTTAATATTGATTCCATCATTGTAAAGACCCCCAGTTTTTGGTCCGAATTTTGAAACTACTTGCCCGCGTATTGGCCAAGAGAAGTGATTTAATTTATCGAGCGTGCGCTCAACGAATCCTGGATTTTCTGCGGCCGGTTCGGGTTTTTTTATTTCAGTTTTTTGCGCAGTTTGCACTGAGTCAGCAGAATTTTTAGAAATCTTAATTTTTTCTCCGAGCTTGACCGAGTAAGGCTCTTGCAAGCTATTCATCTCAACCAGCTGGTTTAATTTCATTCCGTAAAGTCGCGAAATTGAGTAAAGAGTATCTCCTGCAGCAACTTCATGATAGGTCGCCGAAGGAATAGATAAAAGGTCTCCCGGCTTAATTATGTAAGATGTGCCTAAGTTGTTTTGTGTAATCAAGTCACGAACAGAAACCTGATATTTTCTAGCGAGAGAATGAAGAGTGTCGCCGGCAGCAACGATAATTTTTTGACCAGGTTCGCGACTTTGTATAGATTTCTCCGCCACGTTTTTTCGCGCTAAATCGCGATATTTTTCTTTATTGTCTTTGTTATTTTTGCCGTAGTTGGTTTGGCTGTTATTCACGATCAGAGCGGCTTTTCTTTGGCTACAAGCAAAAGAGAAAGTCAGTGCAAAAATTAGTGTTAGTTTTATCCAGAATGTCATTGATCAGCTAAAAAATTTTCCTCATGCAAATTCTCTCTCAACTAAGTCACGAAATGCAAATTTTTTTCGTGATTATACTTGGATTAATATTTGGCAGCTTCGGAACCCTTGTTAGTTATCGTTTGGCGCACAAGCAGCCGATCGGTTTTACGCGCTCTAAATGTTTGAGTTGTGGCTATATTCTTAAGGCTTGGAATTTGATCCCGATTTTTTCTTGGCTCTTTCAGCGCGGCAAATGCAGCGGTTGTCATGCTAAAATTTCTCTGCGTTATCCGCTAATTGAATTAGTTTTTTTACTTTCCTTTTTGCTAATTTTTTTCGCGCTCGGACAAAATCTTGACGCCAAAACTTTTCTCTACTTTGCGATTGCTGGCACGATGATTGTGATGGTTGTTGTTGATCTCGAAGAATATTTTATTCCCGATTCAACTCAGTATTTTTTAGCAATACTCGCGACAATTTCTCTAATTATGCAAGGCGGCACAGGAGCGGTATTGGCCAATATTCCAGACGCTTTTCTTTTTCTAGGATCAGGAATTGCTCTCTGGACATTTTTTCATTTCGCCGCCGGAGTTGACGCACTCGGAATTGACGACATTAAATTCTTTTTCATCGCCGGATTCATGCTTGGTACAAAAAATATTCTTACCTTCATGTTACTCAGCGGAGTCTTCGGAGTTTTGTTTGGTGGACTCTGGCAGAAATTCAAGAAAGACTCAACCTTCCCATTCGCGCCAGCAATATGCTTGTCGGCGCTCGTATGTTTAATCTTCCAGAAAAAAATAAATCCCGTTGATCTGCTTGGATCGATGCTTTTCTTCAATAATTTTTAACGCCAATGATTCCTCGTTATTCACGTCCTGAAATGGTCAAAATTTGGTCACAGGAAAATAAATATAATATCTGGTTCGACATTGAAATTTATGCGCTCGAAGCACTTGAAGAATTAGGTGTTGCGCCGAAAGGAACGGCGATACGCATTCGCGAAAATTTTCTAAAATCTGGCGGAAAATTTGATGCCAATCGCGTTGATGAAATTGAGTCTGTAACTAAGCATGACGTGATTGCATTTCTCACGCACTTGGCGGAATTGGTCGGAGAAAATTCGCGTTTTGTTCATTACGGAATGACCAGTTCTGATGTGCTTGATACCTGCCTTTCTGCTCAGCTTGCACAGGCTTCTGATATTCTGATTGATGATCTCGAGCGTCTTCTCGCCGCATTAAAAAAACGTGCATTTGAACATAAAAATACAGTTTGTGTTGGGCGTTCGCACGGCATCCACGCTGAGCCGGTGACTTTTGGTTTAAAGCTCGCTCGTTTCTACGCTGAGTTTGAAAGAAGCCTAAAACGACTCAAGGTTGCCAAAGAAGAAATATCGGTTTGCGCCATATCTGGCGCAGTTGGAACTTTTGCCAATGTTGATCCATTCGTGCAAAAATATGTCGCCGAAAAACTTGGTTTGGATGAAGAGCCAATCTCAAGTCAGGTAATTCCAAGGGATCGTCACGCGGCTTATTTCGCAGCCTTGGGCGTGATTGCTTCTTCTGTAGAAAATCTTGCAATCGAAGTTCGTCACTTACAAAGAACGGAAGTTTTGGAAGCGGAAGAATTTTTCTCGAAAGGCCAAAAAGGCTCGTCAGCAATGCCACACAAACGTAATCCGGTTTTGAGCGAAAACTTAACTGGCTTGGCAAGAATCGTGCGAAGCGCCGTTGTTCCTGCGCTCGAAAATGTTGCTCTTTGGCACGAGCGCGACATTTCACATTCTTCGGTTGAACGCATGATTGCTCCCGACGCTACAGTGACGCTAGATTTTGCGCTTAATCGCTTAGTTGGATTAATCGATAATCTCGTTGTGCATGAAAAAAATATGCAGAGAAATCTCGACCAACTCGGTGGTTTAGTTTTTTCACAACGCGTGCTTTTGGCCTTAATTTTCGATGCAAAAATCTCGCGTGAAGATGCTTACAAAATCGTTCAAACTAACGCGATGAAAATCTGGTCTGGAGAATCAAAAAGCTTCTTGGAGCTGCTAAAAAATGATCCAGAAGTTTCACAAAAACTAACTCCGCAAAAGCTCGAAGAAATTTTTGACATGACTTACCATACCAAAAATGTGGATCATATTTTCAAACAAGTTTTCAAATCGTAATTGTTTGATGCTTCTTAGATCCAAGCCTGGGCAGGGATCTCGAAGAGGCGAAGCATTCACCAAATTAATCAATGAGCCCAACCCCAAAAAAACTCCTAAAAAAAATCTTCGGCTACGGTGAATTTCGTGGTGAGCAGGAAAAAATAATCGACAGAGTAATTGCCGGAAAAAATGCTTTTGTCTTGATGCCAACGGGCGGCGGCAAGTCGCTTTGTTATCAAATTCCAGCTCTATGTTTGGATGGTGTGGCGATCGTGATTTCGCCGTTGATTGCTTTGATGCAAGATCAAGTCAGTGCGTTGAATCAACTTGGCGTGAGTGCGGCGGCGATTAATTCTAATATTGATTTTAGAGAGATTTTAGAGACGAAAAATCTGCTCGCAGAAAATAAGTTAGACCTTCTTTACGTTGCTCCTGAGCGCTTACTTACCGAAGAATTTATCGAGCTACTTTCGCGCACAAAAATTTCACTTTTCGCGATTGATGAAGCGCACTGTGTTTCGCAATGGGGACATGATTTTCGTCCTGTTTACACGGGCTTAAAAGTTCTCGCTGAAATTTTCCCGAAGGTGCCGCGAATCGCTCTAACCGCCACTGCGGATGCGGCGACACGAAAAGATATTATTGCTGGATTAGCGCTCGAAGATGCAGAAATTTTTATCGCTGGATTTGATCGTCCAAATATAAATTACACAATTACGCCGCGCCAAAATGGCCGCAAACAATTGCTCGATTTTATTCGCGCGAATCATGCTGGTCACAACGGAATCATTTATTGCTTGTCGCGCAAAAACACCGAAGAAGTCGCGGGATGGTTGAAGGAAGAAGGCTTTAATGCTTTCGCTTACCACGCCGGAATGGATGCAAAATTACGTCAAAAAAATCAGGAAAAATTTTTGTTGCGTGACGACGTAATTATGGTTGCGACCATCGCTTTTGGCATGGGAATCGACAAGCCTGATGTGCGCTTTGTTGCACATTTGAATGTGCCAAAAAACATTGAATCCTATTACCAAGAAACTGGTCGCGCAGGTCGAGACGGCTTGCCAGCTAATGCCTGGATGTCATTTGGGCTTAACGATATTGCGGTGCAGAGAAATTTTATCGAGGAGTCAGATGCGGAAGAAAATCAAAAAAGAATTGAGCGACAAAAATTAAATTCGCTGATTGGCTTGTGTGAGGCCGCTACTTGTCGCAGACAAATTCTTCTCGAATATTTTGGCGATTCTTCGGGGTCTTGTGGCAATTGTGACAACTGCTTGAATGCGCCTGAAACCTTTGATGCGACTATCGCCGCGCAGAAAGCGATTTCCTGCGTTCACCGAACTGAGCAAAGATTTGGCGTTGGATATTTAATCGATATTTTGCTCGGTATTGCTGATGAAAGAGTGAAGAATTTTAATCACCACAAAATCAGCACATTCGGCATCGGCAAAGAATTTAGTAAGGTGGAGTGGAATAGTATTTTCCGTCAACTTGTGGCGATGAATCTGTTGAAGGTTGATATTAGCGGTTTCGGCGGTTTGAAAATTACTGAATCTGGCCGAGAATTTTTACAGCAAAAAAAGACGATTCAGTTGCGCAAGCATAGTGGCAAAAAATCTGGTGGCAAAAAAGAAGAGAAAAAAGCGAAGGTTATTTTTGAATTAGGTGACGAGAGCGAGAATGAATTATTCGTAAAACTCAAAGCAAGAAGGTTAGAAATAGCCAGAGAACAAAATGTTCCGCCTTATGTCGTCTTCCATGACAAAACTTTGATTGAGATGATTAAATCGCGTCCGCAATCTCTGGATGACTTAACAAAAATTAGCGGTGTTGGTGAAGGAAAGATGAAAAAATATGGGAAGATATTTTTAGAATTAGTTCGAGAGTGAGACAATTATTCCTAGATCAAGGAATATGCGAGAATGACGTGTAAAGCACTTACTTCCAATTTTATCCCTGCGTAGTCGGGGTTCCAAGAAGAGTTCAACAAATAAAAATCATGAGATACAGCGCCAACCTAAACATTATCCTTAAAGCTATCGACAAGGCATCAATGCATATGCCGCGTGACTTAACCGAGCTTGAGCATTTGCAATCAAACCCAGCTTCGGCAGAAAAATTCGCTGCCGCTTGTTACCGTAAAGTGAAACAAATGTTGATCGAGGATCTCGCGAAAGTTCGCCCAGAGTTTAATCTTATTTTTGCTGATGGGCAGAAGATGATTAACGTCGAAAATGCCGAATATTCTTACATTATTTATCCTATTGACGGCTTCTCAAACTTAATGCGCTCTAACACTGATTTTACTGTGGCTATAGCACTTGAGCATCGCAATAAAGAAGGTGAAAGAGAGGCGATCTCGGTGGCGATTAGCAAGATTTTTGGCGGTGAACTTTACTACTGCGAAAAGGGTTTTGGTGCTTATTTAAATAATCGTCGCATTCGTGTTTCGAAAAGAAATTCTGGAGAAATTTTAACTTCAAGCGAGCTGGAACATTCTTCGCGCAACTACGGCTGTCGAACTCTCACTTTGGCCTATCTTGCTGCTTCACGTCTTGAAAGAGCGGTATTTAGCAAAGAAGATTACGAATTATTAAAGCCATTCCTTCTTTTGATTCGCGAGGCTGGAGGCAGGATTGTCGAAGATGAAACCTCGGTCTCCGTCTTTAATGTTTAATGTTCCTGAATTTACGGTTTCAGAATTTTCGCGCTCGATAAAACGCACGGTTGAAGATGCTTTTGGTTACGTTCGTATTCACGGCGAAATTTCTGGATTCAAAAAAGCAACTTCTGGGCATCTTTATTTTGCACTCAAAGATGAAAATGCGCTGATTTCGGCTGTGTGTTTCCGCGGTGCGGCGAGTGGAATTTCTTTTGAGATTGGCGATGGTTTACAAGTTTGTGCATCAGGAAAAATTACCACTTACGAAGGAAGATCGAATTACCAAATCATTGTAGAAAAAATAGAAATCGCTGGTGTTGGCGCAATTTTAGAAATGATCGAAAAACGTCGCCAAAAACTCTTTGCCGAAGGTTTGTTCGATGCGATTCACAAAAAACCAATTCCGTTTTTTCCAAAAATTATTGGCGTTATTACTTCGCCAACCGGCGCAGTGATCGAAGATATTAAGCATCGCGTTGAGGCTCGCTGTCCTGCTCACATCATGCTTTATCCAAGTGCGGTGCAAGGCGAGAAAGCAGCAGCGGAAATAATTTCTGGAATAAAATATTTTAACTCGCTCAAGAAAAATCGCCCAGATGTTTTGATCATCGCAAGAGGCGGAGGAAGCTTTGAAGATCTGCTCTGTTTCAGTGATGAGAATTTAATTCGTGAAGTTTTTAAATCAGAAATTCCGCTAATTTCTGCAGTTGGTCACGAGGTTGATACGACTTTAATTGATTATGTTTCTGACCTGCGTGCGCCTACACCAACAGCGGCTGCAGAGTTTGCTACGCCAGTTTTATCTGAACTAAAATCTCAGCTAAATTTTTATTCTGAAAAGTTAGAATTTATTCCAGAAAATTTTCTCAATCAAAATATTTTGCGCTTAAAAAATCTTCAGCGCTATTTGCTTGATCCGCGTAAAATCATTGAACAAATTAGTGAAAGATTGCGGCGGCTACAAATTTCAAATGAGTTAATTTTTTCAAAAATAGATTCAGAAAAACGTAAAGTTTCATTTGCCTTCGAGCGAATAAATTCAAGGCTAGAGCAACGCATAAAAGAAAATTTGACCAATCTAAATAGTTTGGGAAAGATCTTGGCTACTAACCATTACCGTGAAATTTTAAAACGCGGATTTGCTCTGATAAAAAATTCTTCAGGCGAGCCATTATTTTCAATTGAGAAGGTAAAAATAGAGCGAGAAATCATCGTTGAGATGAGTGACGGTGAGGAAAAATTTGTGAAAAATATTTAACATTTCTTGGATTTTCTCTTTCGCAGAGATGACCAAACAAGTAAGTAAAAACGTCATCTCTGCGAAGGTGGAGATCTGGAAATCTTTCAAGAAACTTTAAACTTAATTCTATGACTAACTCAGCAAAAAAATTTGACGTTTGTGTAATCGGCGCTGGACCAGGAGGCTATGTTGCCGCTATTCGCGCAGCGCAGCTCGGACTTAAAGTTGGCATTGTTGAAGCCGATCAATTAGGCGGAATTTGCTTGAACTGGGGCTGCATTCCAACCAAGGCTTTATTGAAGTCGGCGGAAGTTAACCACCTTCTTCACAATCTTGAGCAATTCGGATTTTCAGCAGAAAAAGTTAAGTTCGATTTCACTAAAATTATCGAGCGTTCACGTGCAGTTTCTAAGAAATTAAGTGGCGGAATTGCGGGCTTGATGAAGAAAAATAAAATCGAAGTAATTAATGGTTTTGCAAAATTTTTAGACGCAAAAAAAATCGCAGTTGGTAACGAAGAAATTGAAGCGACTTATTTCATCATTGCCACCGGAGCTAGAGCCCGGATTATTCCAGGCATGGAGCCAGATGTTGAGAATATTTGGACTTACCGCGAAGCAATGACACCAAAAGCACTTCCAAAATCTTTGTTAGTTGTTGGTTCTGGTGCGATCGGAGCTGAATTCGCCTCCTTTTACAAAAACATGGGCTCTGAAGTTACGCTCATCGAAATGGCAGAAAATATTTTGCCAGTTGAAGACGAAGAAATTTCTAAACTCGCGCGTAAATCTTTCGAAAAACAAGGAATTAAAATTTATACTTCTGCTGCTCTAAAATCTTTGAAAAAAGGCAAGGATTCAGTTACTGCAACAGTTGAAATTGCTGGAAAGCTAGAAGAAATCACGGCTGAGAAAGTCATCATGGCTGTAGGCATCGTGGCCAATATCGAAAATCTCGGACTCGAAAAAACTAAAGTAAAAACAGACAAGGGTCGAGTTATTGCCAATGGATATTTAGAAACTGCTGAAGCAAATATTTTTGCAATTGGTGACGTTGTTGGCTCACCTTGGTTGGCTCACAAAGCTTCGCATGAAGGCTCAATTGCGGCAGAAAAAATCGCGAGCAAACTTGGCAAATATGACGCAAAAAAAATTCATCCGATCAAAATCGAAAATATTCCGGGCTGCACTTATTCAATGCCACAAATCGCTTCGGTGGGCTTGACTGAAAAGAAAGCAAAGGACGCTGGCAAGAAAATTAAAGTTGGTCGCTTTCCTTACATGGCCAATGGTAAGGCCATCGCCGCCGGTGAAAGCGAGGGCTTAATTAAAGTCATTTTTGACGAAAAAACCGGAGAGCTTTTGGGTGCGCATTTAATTGGCGCAGAAGTTACAGAAATGATTCAAGGTTACGTGATTGCGAAACAAGCCGAGCTCACCGAAGAGGATTTAATGCATACAATTTTTGCTCATCCAACAATGTCTGAGATGATGCATGAAGCTGTTCTGGATGCTTACGGAAAAGTGATTCACTTTTAAGTAATTCTTAAGATTAGCCACGTTGACAAACAATTCCCCAGGCCTATCTTGCCGCCCGCTTTCGGACAGCCTGAATAGCTTTGGTGCTTACGGCATCAAGTGTGAAGCTGGTTTGTCACTGAAGGAAACTGATCAGAAATGATCAGAATTTTTTAAAACCTCATTATTTGATGAACATGAAAAAACTTTCATTGATCGTTGCTGCAGTTGCTCTTTTCGCTTCTGCTGCTCAAGCAGAAGTTAAAACAGAAGCTAAAGCTGCTGCTCCAGTTGCTAAAGCTGAAGTTAAAGCCGCTGCTCCAGCTGTTAAAGCTGAAGTTAAAGCTGTTGCTGAAGCTGCTGCTCCAGTTGTTAAAAAAGCTAAAAAAGCTAAAAAACAAGCTAAAGCTGCTGTTGAAGCTCCAGTAGCTGCTGCTCCAGTTGCAGCTGCTCCTGCTGCAGTTGCACCAGTTGCTGTTAAAAAATAAACTTAGTTTTTAACTAAAGTTTAAACCGGATCAGCCTCAAAACTGATCCGGTTTTTTTGTGACAAATTTTTCCTTCCAACATTCTTCGCGCTCAATGCGTAGTGTTGAGAATATCTTGGATTAAAAGATTGCAGTAAGATGAAGCATTTATCTTCTCTTCCTAAAATTTCTTGCGGTTTTCTTCCTTAAAAATAGGTTGCGCCGCCCTTCTTTTAGAGGGCTCATTAGCCGGATTAGCTCAGTGGTAGAGCAACTGTCTTGTAAACAGTAGGTCGTCAGTTCAAATCCGACATCCGGCACCAGCTCTCCAAATTACCCCGCTGATGCTTCTTCGCTCCCTTCTCTTTACAGTTTTGATCAATCTCTGGGGCGCGATTATTCCGATTATTTACTCTCCAGCCTTTCTCACTCGCAACACCAAGCTGGCTGATCACGGCGCGAAGGTTTGGTCTGTCGGCGTGTTGTGGCTGCTAAAAAATATTTGTGGAATCGAATATGAAATTCGTGGTTTGAAAAAATTACCGAAAGAATCCTGTATTATTGCCTCTAAACACCAATCGGCTTGGGAGACTGTAGTAATGCATCTAATTTTTCGTCACCCCGTTTACGTTTACAAAAAAGAGCTCGAGAAAATTCCGTTCTACGGTTGGTATTTGAAGGTGATGAGTGGCATTAAACTTAATCGCAAAGGCGGCGCTTCGGCTCTTAAATCTTTGATTAAGCAGGCAAAAAATTATTTAGAAAAAGGTCAGACTGTTATTTTATTTCCACAGGGAACTCGTGTGCCAGTTGGCGGTTCGGTTGAAAAATATCCTTATCAAGCAGGAGTTACCGCGCTTTATTTGGCCTGCGGCGTACCGGTAATTCCAGCAGCGCTGAACTCAGGAAAATTTTGGCCAAAGAGCGGCTCAAGAAAAAAATCAGGAAAAATTATTTTAGAATTTCTCGATCCGATTGAGCCGGGGCTTTCGAAGCAGGAATTTAATCAGCGTCTCGAAAGGGAAATAGAAGAGAGAAGCGCTTTACTTTAAGCGTCATTCCCGCGTAGGCGGGAATCCAGGAAGACTAATCAAGCGCTCGGAACCTTTTCTGGATCCCCGCCTCCGCGGGGATGACGCGATTAGTTTTGTGCTAATATTGGAATAATCGAATTGCTAAGCTCTTATAGGGACGACTAGAAAAAAAAGATTGTTGAGCTCTAACAG
>CAMBES010000010.1 GCA_945865855.1 Rhizobium sp. Q54
GATCAGTACCAGCTCCACCTGCCATTGCAGACGAAATAACCGTACTCGCTCCTCCCGTAGCAACTGCTGCCAATGCCGCAATAGCTCTAATGGCAAGAGCAGTTGAATCCGAAGCGGCAGAATCCGAAGCAGGAGTAACTGGATCGGTAGTAGGAGTAGGAGGTTCAGGTTCTACCTTAGGATCATCAGAAACTTTATCTCTTGTTTCCTTATCTGCCGCAGCGGGAGAAGAATCAGGAATGGCATCAGAAGCCGAAGCTCCAGGTGCGACCTCAGAAGCTGGAGCTCCAGGTGCCACCTCAGAAGCCGAAGCTCCAGGTGCGACCTCAGAAGCCGAAGCTCCAGGTGCGACCTCAGTTTTATTGTTATTGTCAGGAGTACCACCTCCGCCAGC
Organism: Rhizobium sp. Q54; assembly: GCA_945865855.1. GTDB lineage: Bacteria > Pseudomonadota > Alphaproteobacteria > Rickettsiales > UBA1997 > UBA2645. The sequence continues at coordinate 395 of CAMBES010000010.1, forward strand.
AATTTCTTTAGTAGCAGAGTTATCAGACCTATTTCCTACAGAATCAGAGCCTTTTTCGACAGCTTCAGCGGCTTCACTTTTACTGCCTTTAGATGCAGCATTTATACCTTTCCGCAAAGCTGATTTGACAGGAGAGCTAATTGCAGACATGCCGCGAGTTTGAATTCCACGAAGAGTAGAGTAAGCTTTGCTAGCATTGAAATTATTTGACCAACTACTGTTGGCAATTTGACTGCCTCCGACCAGTGTTGCCGCGACTTCGGCAATCTTATCCATGAATGTGGAAAAGATGTACATAAGCAAGGCTCCCTTGATTATTGTAATTAGTTTTGACGCATTCATCGATCCAAGTATTGGTAGACCTACGCCAAGGGCTTCAAACCCATCGTAGGTTTCGATGTCGGCGATTCTGAAGATGCAGTAAATGCTATCATTTTCTGCTTTGCTATTACAGGAGATGGTTTTTTCTGATGCCTGTGCTTTGTCGTCTTTGACTTCTTCTCCATCTAACATAATTGTTCCTGTCGTTGTGAAGGTGGCACTGCCGATTACAACATTGTCAAAGATCGCGATTAGTATGCCAAGATAAGCAAATAGAATCATTGGCTGAAGAATGAAGCCGAGCATGTTCTTCCACCATTTATTAAAAATTTCTTTGGTTCTATTAAATAGGCATAAAGGAATGATGAAGACAGAGATATACATCAAGATAATCACCGAAGTCATTGCTACCAAGAAAAACTGCAAAGCCCTAATCGTCATAACAATCAGGAAGAAGGCGAAACAGAATGCGGCGATCACAAATATAATTCCCAAGCCCCCAGTGAAGAATCCTCCAAGAATCATAAAGATTAGATTAGGTACTGACAAGCTCGGCCCAAAGCCAATAGCTTTAGCGATTTTGCAATCGAGAATATCCCAAACTTTCAAGTATTCTTTGCCAGGGGGATAGCTTGGATCATCGTATTTCGTACTATCATCATCGTCGGCATAATTCCAGCGCGGGAATTGACAACCATCCAACTTGGATGTCTCTTGGCTGTTGTCGGGCTTAAAAGTTATCTCTGCTAAAGTTCCGGAGGCCTCAAGAACCCCGCTAATCAATATATCTTGCCAGGCGGTGCCCATTGTGAAGTAGCAAACTAGTGCCAGTTTGAGGACGTAAGGAAATAAGTTTTTGCGTTCGATGTAAGATTTTGGCACCGCAAGCAAAATCATCACTCCATAGAACGTTACAGAGATTGTTAAAACTATCTTGATTAATAGCTGGAATTTTTCCTGTATTTTAATAAAAAAAGAATCTCCAGACATAGCAACGCCTTCTTGTAATCTGTAGCCAGTGCTGCATTCATCATTCTCATCTGGTGTTTCATCAGGATCGAGGCATTCGGTATATCCGGCTTCGTTAAGAAAAATATTTTGCATTGTTTCTTTAAAGCACTGAACGATTGGTGCTGTGAAGCCAGTAGTTTTGCTCTGCAGTAATTCTGCCTGGTAGCTAAAGTAATTTTGCGAGTCGCCTTTCATGTCTCGACAAGAGCTGTCGATATATGCGCCGGTAAGATTGGAAGTGCGAACATAAGGAAGAACAGGCAGCTTCGAGCAGTGTTTCATGAATTGGCAGAAGTTTTCTAAGTTTCCACCGCTCTCTTTTTTCTTTTCTGTTCCGCCACCAAGTAAGTGATTATAAGGGCAAACTGAGTAGGTTTTGACACAGGCATAGTTGACTTCTTTGGTGCTGGCATAAGCTTCAAACACGATACCATTATTCTCACATTTAGAACCAATTGTGCAGAATTTGTGGCTGGAGTTATTATACCAAGTTTTCTCAAGTGCAGAATCATCGTTAACCTCCAACGAATTATCGTAGCTACTAACGCCGTTGGGGGAAGTTACTCTATTGTTAATATCTCTAGACCCTCCTTCGCTCTCGATACAGACGGCATTTTGACTTCTAAGTTTACAACAATCGTAAGATTCTTGCATTGCGGATTGATCTTGTTCAATCGTGTTCGAACCTTCTGCTGTGGCCTTAGCCAAAAAACGATAACAAGCGTAAGATGGCGCCATTCCTGGGCCAGTCATGTAATATCTCTGCTCTTTGGTGTTATAACCAAGAATTCTATTTTTGCGATCTGCACTCCATGTTGTGGGGTTGGTGCAGGCATCATTGCTATTGTCTGTTTTTTCTACACCGCCGTAAATATATTCGCGATAGTTTTTATTAGTGATTAAAGTGGTACTATCAGTTCCGCAACCACTAGCATTGCTGAGCTGAGTTTCTGGTTTTGCAAATAGGTTAATCAGGCATTTTTGATAAGACCCTTTTTCTTTTATCCACAGTCCAGTATCCTGCTGTTCCCATCCGTACCATTCAGATCCACAAATTTTACCGGTATGGTAAGCCTGATTAGCCAAGCCATGAATTATTGCCAAAGCAGCATACAGGGCGGCAATGGCGGCTAAATATAACGCCATACTTGAGCAACAGCGAAATGTATCCGTGGTTGATAGGGCAACATTCCCACATGTCGCTGGTGTTGCAACGCAAACGGCAGAAGCTGAAGAGGTATTCGCTGCCATCTGACCGCATAAACTGGTAAGCGAAGCTATTCGATATGGCCAGGTGGGATTTGGATAAGGAACATCCGTAGCTTGAACCGCTGTGTTTGGGACGGCTGCAGCAGTATTTGGCGGATATATGGAAGCTTGACAAATTGAAGTAGCGACTTTGTTGGCAGTGTACACTGCCATCCCACTGGCGGCAATGAATGCAATACATGTCGGATTGGTAAACTCAATTTCGAAGTCTAAATTAGTGCCGTTAAAGCCGACTGGATCATAATCGATAAACTTCTTACCTTTATCGCCGTTAGTAGTGTCACATGTGGTGCCTTTAAAACTATTGGGACGAACACCGTCATAAGCCGCATAAGTTGCTTCATAAGGAGCGAGAATAGCGGAGACGACAAGAAAAAAGCAGAGTAGCCACGAGAGCGTAGGGCGCAAAGATTTGGGGCGGGGGCTACTTTTCCGCATCAAAGATTTTTCATTAGTTTGTTGATTCCACGATTAGCAATTAACAGAGACGTTACATCGAGAATTTTTTGTAACTCAATCATGTTATTTGGTGATGGTTTTTTGATCAATTTTTTAGTCATTCGTAAAGACAATATTTAGAGATAAAGCAGAACTAAAAATACTTGTAATAACGCGCCATCACGCCCCAGGTATTTTGGGTTTGTGGAGTAATATTGTCGTTAGTAATCATGTGCTTCACGCCAGTTTGCAGAGTTAGGCGATCAAAGATTTTTGTTTTGTCAAAATCATAACCAAAAGAAATTTCACTAAGATTTTGACTAGCTACCCCCTGATTTTTACTTGTGTGTCCAACTAAAACATTCCAGTTGCGGTAAAATTTTGTGATCAAATTTCCGGTCAGATATTTTTCGCTGATGTCAGAATTTCCGCCAACATTTCTCATTTGCACATATTCAAGCAATAAGTCGAAAGCCATATTTTCTCTCCACGGATATTTATAATTCATGCCGGCAACCAAACCTTTTTGGTCAGCAATTTTTGAAGGCGCAACCGAGCTCATTCTTGAATTTACCGCCAAGTTTAAGTAGGAAAAATTATAGGATAATTTTTCCTGATTGCCGAAATCAAAATCGATATTTAGGCCCATGTTGTAAGAGGCTAGAGAGCGCGTATCTCCAGGTTTGCCATCAGATTTATGCGCCGAATCTCTGTTAACTAAAATAGAATTATCGAAATTCTTGCGATCATTAGTGAAGGTGGAGAAAGAAAAATTATACAAGCCAGTTTTTTTGGCATCGCCCAAGCGGTAAACGCCGCCAAACCCAAGTTTCTCAGTTTGTTTGTAAGTGCTGGCAATGCTATAACTCCACAGGCCGCGATCCCAGCGCCAAGCGTTGCCGAAGTTAAGATTAAATTTCCCGGCGACGAGTGAGTATTTTTCTTCGTTAAAATTCAGAGCTAATTCTTGAAAATATGCGCCAGTATTTTCGAAGTAGCGATTTTTGCCACTGCGCACGGTGCCAGAATTATCAAGCCTTTCCGCGGCAATGTAACTACTGAGCCAGAGTTTTTTATTAAGATTTAGATTGGTATAAAAACGAATTTCTCCAGTGAGATCTTTATATTCGTCATTCTTGCTGGTGGTGCGGTAATTATTTTCAAATTGCGTTTCGACAATTAAGCGATTGGTTATTTTTGGCTCGAGCGTCAATAAAAGATTTTTTGAATCTGAATTGACAATATCATTTAGAATGCCTCGATTGCTGTAGGCTTGTGCCCAAACTTTTCCAGAAAGAATGGTGAAGAAAATGGCGAGAAATAGAAAATTTTTTTTCATTAATTGAGCTTACTCTTTGCTGCTTAAACTAGATATTTTTTACGCTAACCGCACTCCTAATCGCAACAAGTTTTTCCGTAGGATTTTTCTTTAAAAAAATTACTGGAGCAATGTTTATGATTAACAGAATAACTCAACGCATCATTACTGCAAAGGCGCTAATTCAAAATAATTCATCACTTAATCCAATTTTTTTCTGCGCAGTAAATTCGCCCGCAAGGCTGAAGAAAGTTTTTTCTTTTTACTAACCTTCACTTCCTGTTTTTTCTTATTTGTAACAGGGTCGTCTGTTGTTTTTTTGGTCATTTTTGAAAATTAGTTTTGTCCATTTACTGATTTTGATCCATTCTCTTTCATTTTGGATCAATACTTAAGCGACAACAGAGGGAATCTTGCGCGTTAAATTATTCCCAAAAATTTTTTTGATGTTTTGGCCATAAAAATCCCCAGGAATTTTTCCCAACCTCAATGAAGTCAAAACGTAAATCGTGATTTTTAAATTGCAGATTCTTAGCAACAAATAATTCAGCCGAGCGCTTGATTCGATTCAGTTGGTGTGGCCTCAAAACTTCCTCAACAGATGCTTGTGACCTGCGCGCCTTGACCTCGACAAAAATAATTACTTGTGATTTTTTAGCGACGATGTCGATTTCGCCGAAATGATTTTTGTAACGCCAAGCAAGAATTTTGTAACCCTTAAATCGCAGAAAAATCATCGCTATTTTTTCTGCTAAGATTCCGAATTGGTAAGTATTTTTAGCCATTAGACGACATCACGCTGAGCCATCTACTTCTAGCGCGCAGCCTTCTTGTATCAACATTGCCACGCAGTTTTTCACCTCTTTCTTTAAGACTTATTGTTGAATATCTCATTTTCACATCATCCATCTTTAATTCGCGCGCACGTTCAAGTGATGGAGATTCTTTTTTATCTTGAGCGCGTCTTGCTAATGCACGGCTTCGCGCATTGCCAATAATGACCTGACGGTTCTTGTCGTGCAGGCGCTTGTGATGCATGATGATGTTGTCTGTGAACCTGCGGCGTTTTCTGTTGACGAGTTTACGCATTGCGCTGCGACTTAACCCGCGTCTGCGAGTAATGCGACGAATTTGGCTATACAAAACATGCGCCAAGCTGTGTCCAGCAACTTCATGTATCAAAGCGGGGTGAGCGCTGATTAAGCTGGTCACATCAAGTGTCAACATAGCAACAACTGAGGGCAGGCTAATGAATGTCACGATTTATGCAGAAAGATTGAAATTAAAATAGAGATTCGCGTTTTTCTAAGCAAAAGCCTTTATTTGCCAATACAAAAACGCGAGAAGATCGAATCGAGAATATTTTCAACACCAACATCGCCAATTATTTTTCCGATCTCGCGCGCAGCGAGACGTAAATCTTCGGCAGCTAATTCGATATTTTTTTCTAGAGAAAAACTTTGTAAGTTTTTGACACATTCTTGCAGTGCGACGCGATAACGTTCTTGGGTAATTAGTGGGGAAGTTTTTTTTGGTACGAGTTCAAGAATTTTTTCTTCAAGTTTGGCAAGAAGTGCGGAAGTGTTGCCATTTGACAAGCTCAGCATGACAGATCGATCACCCCAAGCCTGTCCAAGATTGATGTCAACGAGATCAATTTTATTCGTGACCACAATCGTATTTTCATCAATCAAATCCTGGCGCAAAATCGGATTAGTTGCATCGAGGAGAAAAATTTTAATGTCGGCCAAGGCCGCTTTCTGCAAGGCGCGACGAATTCCTTCTTTTTCAATCGGATTGTCAGTTTCGCGCAAGCCGGCAGTGTCGGAAATTCTGACGGGCACTCCTGCAATCGACAAATGAACTTCAACAACGTCGCGAGTTGTGCCGGCAAATTCTGAAACAATCGCCACTTCACTTCGTGCTAAAAAATTAATCAGACTCGATTTACCAACATTAGGAGCACCAATGATGGCGAGGCTTAAACCGTCTTTAATTTTTTGACCAATTTTTTTGTCGTCGAGATGTTTGGCGATTTCTGCGCTTAAATTTTTTACGTCTAGCTCAACTGCGTCGACAATATTTTGCGGTAAATCTTCGTCAGGAAAATCGATTGCCGCTTCAATGCGTGCGGTAATTTCAATTAAGCGAAAACGCCAATCTGCGTAAATTGTGCCAAGCGCTCCCTCCAACTGCTGCAAGGCTTGGCGGTGTTGCGATTCAGTTTCGGCGGCAATTAAATCTGGAATTGCTTCAGCTTGAACGAGGTCAAGTTTTCCATTCAAAAAAGCACGTTTAGAAAATTCACCCGCTTCGGCAAGGCGACAATTTTTTTGCGCAGAAAGAATTTCGAGAATTTTTTTAAGAATGAATGAAGAGGCGTGAATGCTGATTTCGGCGACATCTTCGCCAGTAAAACTTGCGGGTGCAGAAAAAAAAGAAATCAGCGTTTCGTCAATTATTTGTGAATTTTTTGGGTCGAAAATTTTTTGAAATGAAATTTTCTGATGTTGCAGCGCTCCTTTAAATCCAAGGGTTTGCAGACATTCTCTAACTTCTGCTCCAGAAATTCGAATCACCGAAATTCCAGCGCGAGACGGAGAGGTGATTGGTGCGAAGATGGTTTGCATTTAATTAATTTGAGAAATTTCCGAGCCATTCCCGCAAAAAAAAGGGAAGGGGCAGAGGGTTTAGTCATTTGCTCCGAGATTGTTGTCTTGGATTTCGGTTTTTGCGGAGGTAAAAATTTAAGAAAAATTGAATTTTGAGCACGGTGCTCAAAATTGCATTTTGCCAAGTAAAATCAAGGGTTAGATAAAAATTTTTACGGAAAAAGTGGAGCTAATTCGAGACCTTCTTTTTCGTCAAAGCCAAAAACAATATTCAGATTTTGCACCGCTTGTCCTGACGCACCTTTGCAGAGATTGTCGATTACTGAAACCAAAACTGCTCTGCCACTAGTTCGGCCTTGCTTTGCCGTCATTAAGCAAAAATTGGTGCCGACCACATCTTTAATGTTTGGCTCGCCTTTAATTACGCGCACAAAAAGTTCGTCGGCGTATTTTGTTTCGAGGCAATTTTGAATGTCTTGCAGAGAAAATTTTGGATTAATTTTAACGTAAATTGTCGAAATAATTCCCCTGCTAATCGGCAATAAATGCGGCGTAAAATCGATTTCAATTTTACTTTTTGCCGCTTTACCAAGCTCTTGTTCAATCTCACCAATATGTCTGTGCGTGCCGATGGAATAAGCCTTAACCGATTCGTTAACTTCACAAAAAAGATTTACCTGTTTTAGCGATCTGCCAGCACCAGAAGTGCCGGATTTTGAATCAATAATAATGTCGTGAGTGTTGATTAAATTATTTTCAAGAAGGGGAATAAGTGGGAGTAAGGCGGAGGTTGGGTAACAACCTGGACAGGCAATCAAACTCGCTTTTTTTATTTTGTTTCTGTGAATTTCGGAAAGTCCGTAGACCGCTTGCGGCTGTAAGTCTTTGGCGATGTGCTCATGCTCGTACCATTTTTGGTAATCGGCAGGATCTTCTAATCTGAAATCAGCAGAAAGATCGAAGATTTTTAAATGCGGATTTTGCGGAATTAGTTTTTTGAAAGTTTCTTGCGAAGTCGTGTGTGGCAAGCATCCGAAGACAGCATCGATTTTGCTGAAATCGATTTCTTCAAGTTTTTTTACGTCGGGAAGATTGTAGTGAGTGAGGTGCGGATAAAGTTGTTCGATCTTTTGTCCGGCATTTGAATTGGCGATTAGTGCAGAAATCTCAACTTTCTTGTGATTGAGCAAAATTCTGATGAGCTCAGCTCCGGTGTAGCCCGAGGCGCCGATGATGGCGATTTGTAGTTTTTTCATTTTAGTAATTTTGTCGGAAGTCTTTGAGTCGTCATGCCCACTTTCGCAAGAGTGTCGAGGGAGGGTGTGGTTACTTTATTTTCCGATTTTTTCTTCTAAAGCCTTAACTTCCTGCAACATCTTAACATCTGTTTCTAACATTTTTTTAACCAACTTGCAGGCGTGAATTACAGTCGCATGATTTTTGCCGCCAAAAGCTGCGCCGATTTTTGGCAAACTTATTTCAGTGTGAGTTTTGATCAGATACATGGCAACTTGGCGCGGTCTGGCTATTCTTCTTTCGCGCGTTTTTGAAATTAGGGACTTAACACTAATGTCGTAAAACTCGCCGACGATTTGTTGAATGACTTCAAGCGTAGTTTTGATTTTTGGCTTGTTGCTGTAGCCAGCAAGAATTTCGCGCGCGGTTTCCAAAGTAATTTCAGTTTCAGCAAAAACCCTTTCGGCGATTAATTTTTTTAACGCTCCTTCAAGATCGCGCACAGAGCCAGAAATATTTTCAGCAATGAAGCTCAAAATATTTTCGTCGATTTCTTGATCAAGCATCTTGGTTTTAGCCTGCAAAATAGCGAGGCGATCGGCGTAATCAGGATTTTTAAAATTGACGATCATTCCGCCAGAAATGCGGGATTTTAACTTTTCATCAACATTATCTAAATCAGACGGGCGGCGGTCGCAAACCAAAACAACCTGCTTGTTCGCTTCGACTAAATAATTGAAGCAATTCATGAATTCTTGCTGAGTGCTTTCTTTGCCCGCGATGAATTGCACGTCGTCGACAATCAAGACATCAATCGAGCGCATTTTTTCTTTGAAACCCATCACATCATTACTGCGGATTGACTGCACAAAGTGGTACATGAATTTTTCAGCTGAGAGATAAACAACTCTTTTTGAGCGGTCGAATTCTTGAATTTTCCAGGCAATTGCTTGTGCAAGGTGAGTCTTGCCCATTCCTACTCCGCCATGAATGAAGAGAGGAATTTTATCATCAAAAAGATTGATCTGAGCATCAATTCCGGCAGCGATTTTTGCCATTGAAACCGCGAGCTTATTGCATTTAGCGCTAACAAAATTGTCGAAATTATAGCGCTTATTTAACTCAGTTCCGAAGGCAAAGACGTTATCATGCTTGGAAAGATTAAGAACTTTTTCTGAGCTTGATGATGAGGCCGGAGCTTCTGAAATCAAAGTCTGAGTGAGACAAATTATTGTAACTTTTTTGACCTGAGGACGAATTTTTTGAATGGTTTTGGTAAGGATTTTAGTTTCAACGAACTCGCGAATAATCCAGTCGCGTATGAATTTTGAAGGCGCGGCAAAAACAACTTCGCTATTTAAATCTGAGAAAAGCTCGAGCGAGGCAAACCATTTTTTGAAAATTTCTTCGCCAAATTCGGCGCGGCAAATTTGAACGAATTCAGGAAGGAAGTTGTTTGGAGATGTGTTTTCTAAGGCTTGCTGCATTACGCTTGTTTCCAAGGTAAGTTTTCGGCTTTCCAGCCACTAATTTTTCCTCTTTGATGGCTTTGATCTAGATCGCCCTCAAAGCCAGAGGTGATATTGAAGCATTTACTGTAGCCAAGTTCTGAAGTGAGGCGTGCCGCAGAATCAGATCTTGCGCCAGTGCGACAGATGAAGAAGAGTTTGGCCTCTTTGTTTTCTTTGCCGAAAAGATTTTTAAGCATTTTTTCTAAATCATCGGCAAATGCAGGATTTTCATTCATCGACATGGTTAGTCTCCAAGGGTTAAGAAGCATGCGTCCGCCGAATTCGTCAGCATTAACTGTGCCGACAAAGTTAAATTCTTCAAAAGTTCTGACATCGACCAAAACTGAGTTCTTGTCTTTTTGTAGAATATCAAACGCGTCGATAGAACCGATTTGGTTTACTGGCATCTTCTGGAATTTTTGAGAATTTTTGAGAAATATTTAAGCGAAATATTTAGGTGATCTTGCTTGCAGTAAAGCCATTTATTTTTCTGTGTAAGGAATAAATTTCTTGACAGGCGGCGAGGTTAAAAATGCCTAAAGGTAAGAAATTAAATTTATTATGAAGATAGCAATGGCAAGGCTTGATGAGTTATCAAAAAAGCTCAGAGCTAGAAGGGGTAGAGGTTAAAATGGGGCAAGAGTTTTTTTGCGCGATGCGAAAAAAAATAAAAAAAATCCGAGTATAATTAGTGGTAGAGAGAGGAGCTGTCCTAAAGTTATTTTTTCAAAGAAAAATCCTAGTTGATCGTCGGGTTCACGAAAATTTTCGATTAGAATTCTAAAAGAGCCGTAAAGAATTAAAAAAATTCCGCTTAATTTTCCGTGTTGATTGGTGAATCGATTGCGCAGCAAAAATAAAATTATGAAAAGCAAAATTCCTTCGAGGCAAGCTTCGTAGAGTTGGCTTGGGTGGCGCGGCAAGTCTCCGGCATTTGGGAAAATAATGCCGAAATTTGAATTGGTAACACGACCATAGAGTTCCATATTTACGAAATTAGCTAAGCGGCCGCAAAGTAGTCCAACCGGCGCTGCGACGGCAAGGCAATCAGTCAGTTGTAGGAAATTTATTTTATATTTTTTGGCGTAGAGCCACATTCCAAAAATAGCCCCCAGAAGTCCGCCGTGAAAAGACATTCCGCCTTGCCAGAAAGCAAAAATTTCGAGAGGATGTTGGAAAAAATATTCGGCATTGTAGAAAAAAACATAACCGAAGCGACCGCCGAGAATTATTGAAATTATTGCCCAGGTCATCCAATTGTCGTAAGCCTCAGGTGATAAAAATTTATTTTTTTCGTTACATTTTTTGAGCCAAAAAACCGTAAATAAAATTCCGACAATATAAGCAAGCGAGTACCAGCGAATCGCTAGTGGTCCGATGGAGATGGCGATTGGATTGAGCTCAGGAAGGGTAATCGGAAAGATCGAAGGATAAAATGTCATGGTTGATGTTTTGAATGTTGAAAATAGTTTGCTGGCGCTTCTTTCAAAGCCTCCCTCTAATAATTAAAAATAATCCGTGAAACCAATAAAACCGCAGCAGAGCAACTTTTTTAAAATTAATGATCAAATCAAAGCAAAAGAAATCAGACTGATTGACGAAGATGGTGAGATGATCGGAGTTACTACGGTTGCGGATGGAATTAGAAGAGCAGAGGCGGCGGGATTGGATTTAATTGAAATTTCACCAAACGCCGTTCCTCCAGTTTGTAAGCTTGCCAGCACTGGTAAGATGAAATATGAAATGCAGAAAAAAGCTGCTGACGCCAAGAAAAAACAAAAGATAGTCGAAGTAAAAGAAATCAAAATGACCATTAATATTGGCAAGGGCGATTACGACACCAAGATTCGTCATGCCAAAGAATTCATTGAAGATGGTAATAAAGTTAAAGTTACCATTCGTATGCGTGGCCGCGAAATTACTCACCGTGACCTAGCAGAAAAAATGATGGCCAAACTTGTTGTTGAAGTTGAGCCTTTTGCTAAACCTGAAGTAAATCCTAGATTGGAAGGAATGCAAATGGTCGCGATTTTAATCAAAAAATAAATTACTTAAAACTAACGCCCAAACTAACGACTTGTCATCTCCTGCGCAATTTCAGTAACTCAGAGACTCAAAAACCATTGCTTCCTCCCCCTTTAGGCGAGGGCTATTGGCAGAAGATCTGAGATAAACTTGCAGAGCTGAGTTACTGAACTTATTCGGCGATGGTAATAGAACTTGGTAATAGAAACTATTTTAACATGAAAAATCTCATCGCTCGTGCAATTGCAATTGCCGAAAAAAAGAAAGTTAACTCAAAGAATTTTTTGACTTTCGTCGAAGATTTTTATGCCGACAACAAACTCGGCGATTTTGATGATTACGCGCCGGAAGATTTATTTGAAGCGGCAAAATCTAGTTTTGATTTTTTTTCTACCAAAAAAATCAGTGAGGTAAAAGTTAGAGTTTTTAATCCAAAAAATTCTCAGATTACTTTCGTCGATGTCATTAATGATGACATGCCATTCCTTGTTGATTCAGTGGTGGCATATCTCGACAAGCAGGGCTTAAAAGTTAAAAACATTATTCACCCACTTTATTCGGTTTTGCGTAGCGAGAAGGGCGAGTTGGTAAAAATTTCTGCAGAAAAAAATTCGCGTCAGGAATCGGTGATTCAACTTCATCTCGAAAAAATTCACTCTGAGTCTGAGTTAAAAACTCTGCAGGAAAATATCGAAAAGATTTTAGCGAATCTGAACTTAGTAGTGAAGGATTGGAAGCCAATGATGGCAATGGCTCAAGTGGCATTTGAACAAGTTGGAAATCATCAAGAAGTGAAAGAATTTATTTCTTGGATAATTGGTGGAAATTTCATTTTTCTTGGCGCGAAAGAGTTCGGGATAAAGCAAGTCAGCAAAGAAAAATATTCGCTGGAAGAAACTGATTCTGGTCTTGGCGTTTTTCGTTCTAAGCAACATGAATTCAGGCCTCTCGTTGTTAATTCTTCGCCGGAAGAAGTTTGTGAGTCGATAAAAAATCCTTACATAATCGAAATTTTAAAATCGCGTTACCGCTCACCTATTCATCGAATTACTAATGCTGAAAGAATTCGTGTTCAAAAAATTTCTGCCAAAGGTGAAAACAAAGGTCAGGTGATTGGCGAATACAGGTTTGTCGGCCTCTTTACTTCATCTGCTTACAATTGTGGCGTCGATCAAATTCCGCTTATTCGTAACAAAGCGGCTAAGGTAATTATCGATTCTGGATATGTTGAAGGAAGCCATAACTACAAAGACCTCGTCTCGGTTTTAGAATCTTATCCGCGTGATGAATTATTCCAAATTTCTGCGGCAGATTTACTAAAGAATGCAACGGGAATTGTAGCGATTTGCGGACGTTCACAGGTCAAATTCTTTGCACGTAAAGATAAATTTAATCGCTTCGTTAGCTGTTTAATTTTTACGCCGCGCGATCGCAGCAATTCTGAATTGCGCGAAAAGATTAAAGAATATTTGGCAGGAGTTTACAAAGGCGAAGTCACTGATTCTTTTGTTCAAATCACCGATTCAAATTTGAGCAGACTTCACCTCATCATTCGTACCGAAAATAAAATTCCGAAAATCGACGAAGATAAAGTAGAAGCTGAAATTGTGCGCATGACACGCAATTGGGTTGATGATCTTGCTTGTGAAATCAAAGCAAAATTCGGTGAAGAAAAACATGTGCAACTTTTTGCCAAATATCAAAAAGCTTTCTCAATCAGCTATTCGAATCGTTTTAATGCCAATCGTGCAGCGATAGATATTTCGCGCATCGAAGGCTGTTTAGAAAAAAATACTGCGCTTTTTGACCTCTATAAATCATCAGATGCTTTGTTGGAAAATGTCACTGAGCTAAAAATTTATTCTCCAGAAAATGAAATCATTCTCTCAAAGATCATGCCGGTTCTTGAGAGTTTTGGATTTAATGTAATTCAAGAACACACTTACACCGTAAGTTTTGGTGAGTCAGAGAAGAAGAAAGTTTGGATACATTATTTTCACCTCAATCTCAGCAATAAATCCGACATAAATTTCTCCGAGATCATCAAAACAAACTTCGAAGAAACAGCTTCTTTGATCTGGCAGGGTGTAACTCAAACTGGTTTTTTAAATCGCTTAACAATAGCCGCCAATCTAGACTGGAAGCGCGTTTACATGCTGCGTTCTTACTATAAATATCTCTATCAAATAGGTTTTCGTTACCAGCATAAATATATAGCCGATGTTCTGGTGAGATATAGCGACATTACCAAAATGTTGCTCAATCTTTTTGAAACTAAATTTGATCCGGCGCTAAAAATTTCTGTTGCTGATCGAGCAAAACAAATCGCGATAATTTCTGCACAAATCAAAGAAGCGCTGAATCAAGTTAAGGATGTTACTGACGACTCTGTGATCAAAAAATTCTTCGGAATAATCACGGCAACTCTTCGCACCAATTATTATCAAACCGCACCAAATGCCGGTTTTAAAGGCTACATGTCATTTAAGTTTGATTGCAAACTAGTGCCAGGATTGCCACTGCCACTTCCTCACGCTGAAATTTTTGTCTGCTCTACGCGAGTCGAAGGAATTCATTTGCGTGGCGGAAAAGTTGCGCGCGGCGGCCTTCGTTGGTCTGATCGCCAAGAAGATTTTCGTACCGAAGTTCTTGGTTTGATGAAAGCGCAAATGACTAAAAATGCAGTGATTGTTCCAGTTGGTTCGAAAGGCGGATTTGTGTTAAAAAATAATTTATCCGGCTTTACTCGCGACCAAATTCAGCAAGAAGGAATTGATTGCTACAAGATCTTCCTGCGTGGCTTGCTTGACATTACGGATAATGTTGTGAACGGCAAAATTGAACATCCGCATAATGTCGTGCGTCATGATGAATCTGATCCTTATCTCGTTGTTGCTGCCGATAAAGGCACCGCAACTTTTTCCGACATCGCCAACGGAATTTCCGCCGAATATGGTTTTTGGCTTGGTGATGCTTTTGCTTCGGGCGGCTCGGTTGGTTATGATCACAAAAAAATGGGAATCACCGCTAAAGGTGCGTGGATTTCAGTAATGCGTCACTTTCGTGAAAATGGTCTCGACACTCAATCGCAAGACTTCACTTGTGTTGGTATTGGCGATTTAGCTGGCGATGTTTTTGGTAACGGAATGCTGCTTTCCAAACACATTAAACTTCTCGCTGCCTTTAACCATTTGCATATTTTCTTAGATCCAGAACCTGATGCGGCAAAATCCTTTGCAGAGCGTCAGCGCATGTTTAATTTGCCGCGCTCAAACTGGACAGATTACAATCAATCCTTGATTTCAAAGGGTGGCGGAGTTTTTGAACGCAGTGCTAAATCAATAAAAATTTCTCCAGAAGTAAAAGATGTTTTGGGAATTGAAGAAGATGATCTTGCGCCAAATGACTTAATCCGTGCTATTTTAAAGGCACAGGTTCATTTGCTCTGGAATGGTGGAATTGGCACTTACGTCAAAGCCGCGGATGAATCGCATCAAGATGTTGGTGATCGCGCTAACGATGCCCTTCGTATCAACGGCAACGAGCTGCGCTGCAAAGTAATAGGTGAGGGCGGAAATCTTGGCTTCACTCAAAAAGGCCGCATCGAATTCGCGCTAAATGGCGGTCGTATCAATACTGACGCGATGGATAATTCAGCTGGTGTCGATTGCTCGGATCACGAGGTGAACATTAAAATCGCTTTAATCGCAGCAATGCGCGCAAAAAAATTAACGATCGAAGAAAGAAATAAGTTTCTCGAAAAGATGACTGATGAAGTTGGCGAACTCGTGCTTTCCGACAATCGTTTGCAAACTCAGGCGATTTCAATCGTTAGTTTTCAAGGTAAATCAATGCTTGGGGAGCAATCGCAATTTTTAGATCGTCTTGAAAAAACTGGTTTTCTTAATCGCGAAATTGAGTTTTTACCAACGCGCAAAGAGATCGATAAAAGGCAGAATGATCAAGTGAGCATGACTCGCCCCGAGCTTTGTGTGATGATGGCTTACGC
>CAMBES010000011.1 GCA_945865855.1 Rhizobium sp. Q54
AGCGCTGGCCTTCGCCTCTTCGCTTGCCCAATTGCTGCAAGCGGTGAGTGAAGTTAGGGTAAGGAGTAGAATTAACTTTTTCATTATTGAGCAGTTTTTTCGTTAGCTACTGGCTTGCTTCCTCTTTCTGTTTCAAGCTCAGAGAAAAGTTCTTTTGAGGCCTCTTGAGTTTTTGCAATATTCTCGCGAGCAACGTTTGATTTAGCTAATTGTGCGGAAAAAGATTTTTGGCTGTCGGCCAAAAACTTGCTGTAATCTTCGTTGCTAAGAAGCATGTGAACGTAAAGCGTGCCATCTTCAGATTTAAAAATGTTGATTCTCTTCACGCCAGAAAGTGGAAGATTTTTTACCACTTCTTTACTTGCTTGAGCAAAGAATTCTTCAACATCATCCGCGCCATTTACGTTGGCTGAGCGCATTGAATCTTTAGTGATACGAGAAATTTCCGACTGAATTGTTGCGGCGATATTTGCCTTGGCATCTAGCTCAGCTTTTGGAATTTGAAATTTAATTCCGCCTTTTGAGGGGTTCGCGATACCAACTCCGGCAACGCCATTTGGAACTGCGGGATCAAGGACCCAGGCTGGCAAATTATTCAAATCTCCACTGTTAGCTTTGATATTTTTGTCGTCTTTCTTTGCACAGGCAGAAGAAAAAATTAATGCAGCAATTGAAGAGATGAGAAGAATTTTATTTTTCATATTTTTTGAAATATTGATTTAGTGGGAAGATTCGAGAGTTGTTTTGCTGAAAAAAAATTCAAGAGAGAAAATGCTCGTCATCGTTAACCCTAAGGGCCTAAACAATTTTGCAAATAAAGACTCTCGAAATTTTCAACATCTGCGATATCGCAATGAAAAATTGGTCAAATACTTTCTTTTTGGTAAATGAGCAATGTTCCAATCGCGAGACAGATAAGAGCGATTAGCCAAGTTGCCGCGAAAATTGGAATTAGCCCGGAAGCGCCGAGAGCGTTGATGATGCTTGAGGCTATGTAAAGAATCAGGCCCAGAACAATCCCGCAAAGAATCAGAAAAATCGTGTTCTGATTCCGAATGTGATTAAGACTGAAATAGCAGGCAATCAAACTCATTGCTGCGAATAGTAGAGGCTTAGTTAGTAGCGAGTGAAAATAAATTATAAATTTTGTCGTTGAAAAGCCTGAGGAGGCAAGGTCTTGAATCAATGTGGGCAATTCAAAAAGTGAAAATATTTTTACGTTTTGAAAATTATTTACGACTTTTTGAATCACGAAATTCGCTTCTAAATCGGTTGGAATCGAGATGCTGTTAAGATTTTTGTTTAGCGATATTTCATCGTTAAGTATGGATTTATCGAGCAACCAAAAACCTTTTTTGAGAAACATTTTTTCGGTATCAATTTTCTTGTAGAACTCACCTTGTTTGTTGAAGAACCAAATCGTTACATCGTCAAATTCAAGATCCTCCTGATAAATTTTTTTAGTTAGAATCACCAACTCCTCTCCAGGCTTTTCGAGGCTATTTTGTTTAAGCCATACACCTCCTTGCGGCACTGTTACTTCACGCAATTCCTTGCGAACGTATTTACTTTCGAGACTGTGAAATTGCTGGGTCATTTTTATCGAAAGTAAGTCAAGAATCGTGACCCAAAAAATACCAAGAATCATGGCGGAGAGGGCTATTGGTCGAACAATCTGCCATAAAGAAAATCCGCTAACTCGAATGATGGTAATCTCGCTGCGTGACGAAAGTGTAAAAAACGTGATAATGGTTGCGACCAATACCAGTGAAGACACAACATCATTAAGGAAGTCTGGAATTTGTAGAAAGGCCAGTAAAACACTGATGTAAAATGGACTTTCGCTTTCGCTCATTTTTTTCATCGTCTCCATGAAATTGATGAAAAAAATTATCAGCGAAAATCCGCATAAAACTTGCAGAAATCTGGTCAGAAAATTTTTGGCGAGGTAGTAATTAATTTTCTTCATTTGGTCGGCTCCAAAAGCTTCAAACTGAGCACTGAAAATAAGAGAAAATTCAAGTAAGGCAGGGGCGCAAAATTTATTGAGAGTTCGATTAAGTTGTAGCTCGCAATAGTGAGTCCAAGGAAAATTACCGATACCATGATTGCCGCAACCGTATTTTTCAAATTGCCATGGCGATTGAATTGTCCGCGCATTACAAAAGCTGCGGCGATTAGTGCGAAGGCGATTGGAAGTAGTGGGTAAGTGAAGCGCTGATTTATTTCGACACGATATTTCGCGCGCTCAAATTCTTGAAGATCTTCGCTGGGATTAAAGAGTTCATGCAGGTAGAGCTCGCCAGTTTTCCAGCGCAAGACCGCGTCATTCTTTTGATTTTCAGTTAAATTAAAAACGTAATTGTCGAAGTTGAGAATTTCAGTTTTTTGATCTTGGTAATTAAATCTTTGGACAGTGCCGTTTTGCATGTGAAGCAAAGCAGATTTATCTTCGACGGAAATGCGACCAGACTGAGCGGTAATTGTTGATGAATATTGAGCGTTTCTTTTGTCGTGTAGCAAAATGCCAAGTAGTTCATTATTTTTGTCACGACCACGCGCGTAAATTGTTAGATCTTTTAAGGTTTCAAAAGTTTGTGGATTGAAGGAGAGGTTGGCGTAATTATTTTGGATATTGATGCGCGAAAGCCTGAGCTCTTTGTTCGCGTAGGGCATTAAGTAAAAAGAAATGATGAAGCAAAAAAGAGAAATAATTGTCGCGAGCAAAATTATCGGATGACAAATTTGCAATTTAGTAAGGCCGGAATTTTTAAAAATAGTGATCTCATTATTGGCTAGCATGCGATTAAAAATAAGCAGGATCGCAGCAAGAAGTGAAATGGGCGCGATGAATATGAGAAGCCAAGGCAGAATCAAAACGAAGAGGTAAAAAAAATGACTTAGCGCTACGCCATTTTCGGTAACATATTTTACGAAGCCAATCGCACGGCTAAACCAGATAAGAAGAATCAAGACGCTGATAATTGCCGCAAAAGCAAAAGATGTTTTTTGAAAGAGGTAGCGGGCGTAGAGCTTCAAATTCTCTCCGCAATAAATTGCTTAACTTCTTCAAGATTATTTTTGATCACAGAAAAATTTTCTTCGCGCGTCATTAAGTCTTTCAGGAAGGTTGGTAATGTTGGTTTTGGAGCTCCAGCGCTAACTACCGCTTCGGGGAATTTTGCAGGATGAGCGGTGGCCAAGCTGACCACGAATTCATTGTTGTGATTTTTGCCTTCAAAAAATTTGTGAGCGGCATAAACGCCGATAGCACTATGTGGATCAAGGGTTTTGCCGGTATTTTTGAAAATTTCGTTAATTATTTTTTTGGTGTTTTCGTCGTCGCAAGAAAATGCCTCAAAATCTTTTTGGATTATTCTTAGAACTTCATCGGATACTTTTAAAAATCCGGTGCGCTCAAATTCGGCCATTAATTCAGGTAGTTTTTCTTCGGATCTTTGAGTTTTATATGTATCAAAAAGTAGCCGTTCGAAATTGCTTGAGACCTGGATATTCATGCTTGGAGAAATGGTCTCGATCATGGCATCCTTGCGGTAATCATTTTTGGTAAGGAAGCGAACCAGGATATCATTTGAATTGGTGGCAATAATTAGTTTGTTAATTTTTAGACCCATTCTTTTGGCCAAATGCCCAGCGTAAATATCGCCAAAATTTCCACTCGGAACAGAAAATGAAATTGGCGTCTTGTCGGCTCCAAGTCTGAGTCCGGCATAAAAATAATACACAATCTGAGCCATAATTCGAACAAAATTAATCGAATTTACGGCGATCATTTTCTTGCCGCTCAAGAAGCTTTGTTCAGCGAACATTTTTTTAACGAGAGCCTGGCAATCATCAAAATTTCCTTCGACTGCGAGATTAAAAACATTGTCAGCAGATGTTGTTGTCATCTGCCTTCTTTGCACGGCAGAAACTTTTTCATGCGGATGAAGAATGAAGATTTTTGCATTTGCACAACCACGACAGCCTTGAATAGCAGCGGATCCGGTATCTCCAGAAGTGGCGCCAATAATCACAATTTTTTCTGATCTCTTGCTCAAAAAATGATCAAGTAAATTTCCTAAAAATTGCAGAGCAAAATCTTTAAAGGCGAGAGTTGGCCCATGAAAAAGCTCAAGAAGAAAATTATTACGAGATAACTGTTTTAGAGGAGCTATGGCCTGATGGGAAAAATTCTCGTAAGATTTTTTGATAATTTTTTTGTAACTTTCTGAATCGATTTCGCTTTCAACAAAATAACGAGTTACTTCAAAAAATAACTCTTCGTAGCTGAGTTTTTTGAATTCAGAAATTTTCTTTTCGTCAAATTGTGGTAAAAAATCTGGAACGTATAGACCGCCATCGCTTGCCAACCCCCGGAATACAGCGTCTTCGAATGAAAGAGTTGGTGCAGCAAGTCGGGTTGAAATGAATTTCATTGTTTAAAATTTTGCTCAAGGGAATTTGTTTGGGAAATCAGAAAAATTTTTATGCAATCAATCCAGCCAAGTCAAATTAAGCCAGATTACCTCTATCGAAGCGGTGTAGGCATCATGTTAATCAATCAGGAAAAGAAGATTTTTGTCGGTAAAAGAATCGATAATAATTCTGATGCTTGGCAAATGCCGCAGGGCGGTGCCGATCCAGGCGAGGAAGAAGATGTGGCGATGTTTCGTGAGCTGCGCGAAGAGACGGGAATTATCAGCTCGGCAGTTAAAGTTATTAAAAAAAGTTCCAGTCATTTTTACTACAATTTGCCTTACAATTTGCAGAAGAAATTTTGGGGTGGAAAATATTTGGGACAGAAGCAGAGATGGTATTTGGCGCAGTTTAACGGTGATGAGTCATTGATTAATCTTCGTGGCGAAAATCCAGAATTTTCGCATTGGAAATGGATTGAAAAAGATCAGCTAATCGGCTCTATTGTTGGTTTTAAGCGCGGTCTTTATCGAGATGTAATCAAAGAATTTTCAGACTGTTTATGAAGCCAGAAATAAATTTTTATCAAGTTGACGAAGACATATTCAAGTCTCTGGCGCCCTTACTTCTCAAGATTTTGAGTGAAAAGAAAAGAGTATTAATTTTTTGTCGCAAACAAGCGCAAATTAATGAAATTGACGGAGCTTTGTGGAATTATGGTCGTAATAAATTCATCCCACATGCGACGATTTTCGATAAGGAATTTGAGTCAAAAAGACAGCCAGTTTTACTCAGCAATGAAGAAGAGAATTTGAACCTGGCTGATTATCTAGTTTTTTTAGACGAGCCATCTGAGGTTTTTATTTCCGAGTTCTCGCGCGTTTTTTATTTTTTCGAAGAAGGAAATAATTCAGCAAAAGTTAAGCCGACCAAATTCTACAAAAAAGTAGATGGCAAATGGGTTGTCGGTAACTAATAACGCCATTACGACTTTTGAGAAGATGACGCGAAATAAAAAGACTATCTGGAAATAAATACCGCTTGAACTTTTTTCTCTTGCACATCGTCGGTTATGATGAATTCCACCAAGCCTCGCCCTTCCTCATTTTGATCTAGGAAGTCTTTCGTTAGAGTTACAAAAACTTTGAAGGTTAACGCCTCGTCATGATCAACCACAAGATTCTCTAAATCAGCATTTACAATCTTTGCGCTGGCTTCAGCTGGGTGTAAAATTTTAAGCGCAAAAGTTTTTCTCTCGTGAGTTTTGTTGACGATTTTTATCGAATAACCGTTACGAATTGAGCCATCGGAGAGGCGAACAAAAATAGGATCGCGATCAGGAATGGCACTAACTTCAAGAGTGGGTTTGTAGAGCAAGCTGCGAATCATTATTCCGCAAACCAAAGTTAAAATTGTCGCATAATAAATACTGCGCGGCTTGAGAATTTTAAATTTTTTCTCCGGCTTTGGATCGAGCATGTGAGCCATGGTGTCATAGCGAATCAATCCTTTAGGTAGGCCAATTTTTTCCATTACATTGTCGCATGCATCGACACAGAGTCCGCAGGCGATACATTCCATTTGTAGGCCGTTGCGGATGTCGATTCCGGTAGGACAGACGACAACGCATTGTTTGCAATCGATGCAGTGTCCTTGAGTTTTTGCCGCATCTCCATCCCACTTTCCGCGAGGCTCGCCGCGTTTTTCATCGTAAGAAATAATCAAAGTATTTTTGTCAAACATCGCAGATTGAAAGCGCGAATAAGGACACATGTAGGTACAAACTTGTTCACGCGCGAAGCCGGCCATGATGTAGGTTGAGGCGGCAATTCCAAGTATCCAGCCCCAGATATTAAAGGTAAGATTTTTGTGCAGTGAAATCGCATCATTGAAATAACAAGCGAACCCGTAACCAGTGATTAGCGAGACAATAATCCAACTAAAATGAGTCGCTGTTTTACGCCAAAATTTTTCGAAATTATTTTTACGATCGAGGATAATTCGAGCGTTACGATCGCCCTGGAATAGCTTTTCGAAGGCCACGAAAATATCAGTCCAAACCGTTTGAAAGCATGCATAGCCGCACCAAATTCTGCCAAAAAGCGAAGTAACAAAAAATAATATTACTGCGGCAATAAGAAGAATTCCGGCTAGGTAATAAATTTCCTGCGGCCAAATTTCGATCCAGAAAAAATATATTTTGCTGCCGGGTAGATCGATTAGAATCGCCTGATTTGGTGAGCCTTCACCGCGATCAAAACGAATCAGGGGACTTAGTAAATAAATGCTGAGAAATACTGTGTTTAGAATCGATTTTAACCTACGGAATCGGCCCTTAACGCTTTGGGGATAAAGTCTTTTTCGAGCTGCGAAATACTCTCCTAACATAGTTACTTTCTAAAAAGTTGACAAACAGATAGTCGTTAATAGGTTGCGCGCCCATTTTTGGCGATGATCCATCACATCTTTACAGTTAATCAAGTTTAATTCCATTTTATCCCCAAATGTTTGCAATTATTGAGACCGGCGGAAAACAGTACCGCGTTTCGCCTAACGAAAAAATTATTGTCGAAAAATTAGTCGGCGATGCTGGAGCAAAAATAACTTTGGAAAAAGTCTTGCTCGTTAAAAACAACCAAGGCGAAATCAGCTTTGGAGGTCCTCTAGTCCAGGGCGCACAGGTTGAGGCCGAAATCGTAAAAACCTTTAAAAACGATAAGGTGATCATCTTCAAAAAAAGAAGAAGACAAAATTCGCGCAGAAAACGCGGACATCGTCAGCAGCAAACTCTGTTGAAAATCCTTTCAATCAAAGCGTAGGTAAACAATGGCAACGAAGAAAGCCGGCGGTAGTTCGAGAAACGGTCGTGATTCAGCGGGTAGAAGACTCGGTGTAAAAAAATACGGTTCAGAATCTGTGATAGCTGGCAATATTATTGTGCGTCAAAGAGGCACTAAATGGCATCCAGGCAAAAATGTTGGAATCGGAAAAGATCACACAATTTTTGCTAAGATTGCGGGCATTGTGAAATTCGTTAAAAGCGGACATCACAATAGAATCTTTATTGATGTAATCCCAGTCTAAGACTTATTCAAAAGCCTGAATCAATGCAAACAATTCAGGCTTTTTTATTCGATCAATAAAGACCGAGTCTCTTTCGTCTTTATTGACGGGATAAAAAACTAAAAATGGCCAGCATTTAATATGCGGACGTGGCGAAATTGGCAGACGCACTAGACTTAGGATCTAGCGCCTCACGGCATGGGGGTTCAAGTCCCTCCGTCCGCACCATTACTTCTGTTGTTGTGAAGCTCGAATTGGCTAGAGATCAAGCGATGATTTTGGTTGTGAAAGATGGCATATCCCTTTTGGTTAGGTAAAAACTTCAAAATTCTTTAGCTACTTCAATTACAGCGGAGTTTCTCATTACTCTTTTTGAGTTTGGGATTTGATATCCAGCATAAAGCATGAACTCGCGAGGTAGCGCGTAGCTAAAGCCAAAGGCAGACATTCCCAGATCGTGATTACCAGAATACCAGTCTGCCATCAAGCTAAGATCCTTGTTTAATTCCTGCTCAAATCCACCAATGAAACAAGTAACATTTCGACCAAAAATTTGCTTGGTGCCATTATTGATTCCGGCGGTGAGTCGTGTTTTGGTCTCTGGAATAACAAAACTTCCTGAGCTGTAAAACCAATGCCCCACTCCTTGCCGTTGCATGGAAATCGGCACTGAAAAGCCAGTCGTTAATTTTGGTTGGTAGGGGCTTTTCATTAATGGTAACGTAATTTTTGAGCCAAGAGAAATCGTAGCATTATTTGAATTGGGGCTATTTAGATTGAATAGAGTCGCATCAAGTTCGGCGTTATTTCCAAGGCCATATGCGGCATAGTTTGTTGTCCCCCAAAATTTCTTCGGACCATTTGCCCTAACCGATGATTGGTGTTGCAAGAAAATTTTATTCTTTTCGGTGATGTTTGCTGACGGAACGTTGAAAATGGTTTGCTGAGCAATGGCTCTATTGCTGATGAAAAAAAATATTAGAAGTGAAAATACCCTCATTATTTTTCGATTAGACGAGGAAAAATTGCTTTTGGATCCTTAATTTTGTGACCGATTTTTAAGTGATTTCCTAGGGCTGCAAAATTTCTTTCGGAGTTTTCTACACTGAGAAGATCAAGAAGATCTGCTGTGCTACTGGGCATAAAAGGCGATAGTAAAATCGCAATAACACGAATCGACTCTGCGGCAACGTAAAGCGCCTCATTCATTTCTGAAATCTTTCCCTCCTTTTTCAAATTCCAGGGCGCAGAATCATTAAAATTTTTATTTACCTCATTCGCGAAGGTAGTTATGGCGCCGATCGCGCGCTCGAAAGAAAAGTTTTTCATCGCAACAAAATATTCCTCAAGATGCCTATTCGAATGCTGAACTTCGGCTAAAATTTCTCCGCCACAATTTTTGTAAATCATCGAGAGACTGCGCTGGGCAAGGTTCCCGATGTTGTTGGCTAACTCGGCATTGATACGTAGCAGAAAACTTTGCCGCGAATAATCGCCATCATTTCCAAAGGGAATTTCGCGCAAAAGAAAATAACGTAAATAATCAAGAGCGGTTTTATCGCTACAGCCAAAAGACCTTAGCCATTCTAATTCCTTGTGCGGGTCAATAACGTTGCCGACAGATTTGGAAATTTTTTCACCTTCATTCGTCCACCAACCGTGAGCAAAAACCGAATGAGGAATATTTAAATTTGCCGCCATTAAAAAGGCGGGCCAGTAAACGGCGTGGAAGCGCACAATGTCTTTGCCAACCATATGCACAGGAGATTCTGTGGCATTCACCCAGAAATTTTTGTAGAGATCGGAATCTTCATTTGGAAAACCGAGAGCAGATAAATAATTCGTTAGTGCATCAAGCCAAACATACATCACGTGATTGGTTTCTGGAATTGGAATTCCCCAAGAAAAAGATGTTCGCGAAATTGATAAATCCTTAAGACCGCCTTTTACGAATGAAACGACTTCATTAAAACGTGATAGTGGACGAATGAAGTCTGGCGCGGCTTCATAGAGGGTTAATAATTTTTCCTGAAAAGCAGAAAGCTTGAAAAAATAACTTTCTTCCTTGTGCCATTCCACTTCTGCTCCGGTTGGAGCTTGACCATTTACCAATTCATCTTCGGAATAAAAAGCCTCGTCACGTACAGCGTACCAACCCTCATAAGTACTTTTATAAATCCAGCCATTTTTCTCTAAGATTTCCCAAAATTTTTGTGCACATTTTTTGTGACGCTCTTCGGTAGTACGAATAAAATCGTTATTCGATAAATTCAGTGTGGAAGCAAGCTCGCGAAACTTTTGTGAAAATTCATCACAGAATTCTTGCGGATTTTTTTCGCGCATTTTTGCCGATTTTTCTACCTTCTGTCCATGCTCATCAGTGCCAGTTAAGAAATGAACATCAATGCCCTCGAGTCTTTTAAATCGCGCGATGACATCGCATGCAATTGAAGTGTAGGCGTGTCCGATATGAGGCACATCATTCACGTAATAAATTGGGGAAGTGATGTAGAATTTTTCTGCGTTACTAGGCATTGATTGATTTTTAATTTAACGATTAGACCATGATTTGCCTGCTTCGCGGCCATCTTGGCTCGGAACAATTTTGCACATTAAATATGCTAAAAGATATTCGCATCCAAAACTATCGCGGCATCAAGGACTTAAAAATCAAAGATTTCAATTTTAACTAAAAATGTCATTTACTCAAAAGCTCGACGGTATCGTTACTAAGTTTGCCGAGCTAGAAAAAAAGTTACTCGACCCTTCTGCCTTGGGGCAAAATTTTGCTAAAGTTTCGAAAGAGCATTCTGATGCAGCTCCCGTTGTGGAGTTGATTATTGAATATCGCAGAGCGCAAAAAGAAATCGCCGATATTAATGAAATTCTTCCAGCAACCGAAGACAAAGACATGCGAGACATGATGGAGTCTGAGCGTTTCGATCTCACTAAAAAAATTCCTGAAATTGAGCAGCAAATTAAACTTTCGCTTTTGCCAAAAGATGTAGCCGATGAAAAAAATGCAATCCTAGAAGTGCGCGCTGGTACAGGTGGGGAAGAGGCGGCACTTTTTGCTTACAAGCTTTTTGCCATGTATCAAAAATACGCTGAAAAGCGTCGCTGGAAATTTGAAATTCTTTCAATTTCAGACACGGGACTTGGTGGCTATAAAGACGCTTCTGCCTCAATTAATGGTCGAGGAGTTTTTGCGCGTTTGAAATTTGAATCTGGCGTTCATCGCGTACAACGTGTTCCAGAAACTGAAAATCAAGGTCGCGTGCACACGTCAGCGGCAACTGTTGCTGTGCTTCCTGAAGCTGAAGAAGTTGATATTAAAATTGAAGAAAAAGATTTGCGTATTGATGTGTTCCGCTCATCTGGCCCGGGCGGACAATCAGTTAATACTACAGATTCAGCAGTGCGTATTACTCACATTCCAACAGGGGTTGTGGTGTCGATGCAGGATGAAAAATCGCAGATCAAAAATCGTGAAAAAGCGATGAAGATTTTGCGCTCAAGAATTTATGATGCAGAGAGGGCAAGGATCGATAAAGAGCGCTCTGCATCAAGAAAAGAACAGGTGGGAAGCGGAGATAGATCGGAGCGCATTCGTACTTACAACTTTCCACAAAGTCGGATTACTGATCACAGAATTAATCTCACCAGCTTTAGAATTGACGGGGTGATGAATGATGGCGAGTTGGATGAATTTATCGAAGCTTTGATTGCGGATGATCAGGCGAGAAAGTTGTCAGAGTCCGACTAGAAATTTTCTTGGTCGAGGAGAGTTCCGACCAAGAATTTACACTTCAAAAAAGTAAGCAGTAGATTCGCCCCAACTAAAGGTAAATTTCTCGCTGCCAAGTGCCTTGAATGAAGGATTGGTAAGGGCGCGGATGATGGTAACTATTTTTGTTCCGGGCTTTAATTCAGCCAAAAATTTCTGTTCTAATTTTTCAAGTAACTCACGGTCTTTGAAGGGGTGATTAAGAAAAATGAAATCGGCCTCTTGCAAATCGGTGTCAAAAATGCTTTCGTTAAAAAGATGTAATTCGCGATATCCGAGTTCGTCTTGAACCGTATGCTCAATTTCGTCAACGAAGCGCTGCGCAATCTCGCAAGCCTTGTCGTGCAAGCCAGCAAGGAGTTCGATGCCGATTGATTTCTGAAAATTAAATAAAAGATGTGACTGCATCACCACTCTTCCAGTTCCAGACCCGAGATCAAAAAACACCGCATCATGCTTTGGATTTGCCCTCATCACGATCGATTTCCAAGTTGCAAAAGGTAATTCGCCATAAAGCAAACCTTCCGTGATTCCGGCTTCTGCGCGGGCCTTATTAGAAATATCGTAGCCGTTAATTTCGCCGTAAAGTTGATTAAAATATTGTTCGGCAAGAGCTGAATCTAACATGTTTTTTAAGTATTTAGTAAGAGCCAAAAATCATTGCTGGATTAGAGCTATCTCGACGAGTTTGTGAGTCGATTAGTTGCGTATTCGCAGCCTTATGTTCTTTGGCGTATTGATTGCGATAAAACATAAGAAGTTTGTCCATCTTAGCTGTTTTTCCACTTAAATCTGGAGAGTCAGAAGTTGTTACTTCGACAGAATGTTGGTCAAAATAAAGCTGAACGTAGTTGAAGGTTGTTGGGTCTTTGATGCTTGGAAGATTTGTTTTACGGAAGAAAAATTCGTGCGAGACTCTGCTATCTTCGTCATTGGTCCAGGAAATTTTTACTAACCCAAAAAATTCTGCTTCATTATTCATGTAAAAAGACTGACTTCTGTTTTCGCCGGGGTTCAGTGTTGATAAGCTCAAAACATGCTTCTTCGACCATTCGCAGTTAATATTTTTAATCGGCTTTAGACTGGCATTGCTGATATAAATCATCGGACTCTCAAGAGTAGCTCTGCAAGAAATCAGCAACAAACTGAGTATTAAAAACTGAATATTTTTTAACATTTTTTTTCTCGAAAAAGTTCGCGGGTTTTGATTGCCTTGGCAAAGCGAGAGAAGGCAAAAAGTGAGCTGTAGATAATACCATTGAAGCCATAAATAAAATAACGGCGTACAAAATAGGCTTTAAAAAAGGTGAATAGTGGAGTGAAAAAAACTTTCAATAAGGAAGGATTTTCCCCCTTCGCAAATGAATCTTGTGCCTGCATTTGTGAGTAAGAATTTAGCTTCTCAATCCAGTGGGAGTAAGAGCGGAAAGATTGATGAAAAATGATGTTTTTTAGTTGAAGAATTTCGCATTTTGCGCTGCGAACTTCGACGGAGTCGTGGACTGAACTATTTTTAAACCCAGCTAAATCCTTATTATAGAGACGTAATTGGTTGTAATAGTAAGCCCATTTTTGAGGTTGAGTTTCGAAGCGAAATTTATTTACGATTTTAACGCGAAACCCAGCGACGTTTTTGCTGATTCTTTGAGAAAAGATTTCTTTAATTTCCGCCTCTAATTCCTGCGATATTTCTTCGTCCGCATCGATGTTTAGGATCCATTTATTTATACACTTACTCTCGCCAAATTTTTTTTGCTGACCATAGCCTTGCCACTTATTGAACAAAACTTTTGCTCCAGCTCCTGCGGCAATTTTACAGGTTTCATCACTACTGCCAGAATCAATAACTAAAATTTCATTAGCGATTTTTTTTGCAGCATTAATTACTTGCGCAATTCGATCTGCTTCGTTTTTAGTGATGATGAAAACTGAGATTGGCAACATAAAAAAATTGATATTTAAGGCATAAAAAAATATCTCACTTAACTACCCCTCCAGTCAATCTAAAATCTGAATATCATGTCAAAAAAAGGCATCACTATTTTCGCCGCCGCCACTTTATTAATCGGATTCGCAGCCCTCGTAGTTCATAACTACAAAACGAAAACTTCTTACAAATACGCAGAAAAAACTGCGGAAGAATTAAAGCCAGAACAACATCCGCAAGATGCTGTTAATGAAGCTGTAAACAAAGATGCTGCTATTGACGAAGCCAGAAAAAACAGTGAATTGTTAAAAGTTTTGCCAGGAGATTTTATTCTTGGAGACAAAGAGGCGCCGGTTCTTTTCATCGAATATGCATCTCTCTCTTGCCCGCATTGCGCAGATTTTTCGCGTGAAGCGTTCGAGAGATTAAAGAGCGAATATATTGATTCTGGCAAGGTAAAATTCATCTTCCGTAATTTTCCTTTGAATCAGCCAGCTCTTGTTGCGGCGATGTTTGCGGATTGCCAAGCGAACGACAATAAAGACCAGGCAAATGAAAAGTATTTTCTAACGCTGAAGGCTTTATTTAAAACTCAAGACACCTGGGCTTTTGACGAAAAATTTGCCGAGAAGCTTGAGGCGATTGCACAACTCGATGGAATGAGTTCCGATCGTTTTAAAAAATGTCTAGCCGACAAAGCGCTTCAAGATAAAATTCTTAATGCTCGCATGGAAGCCGCTAAATCTCTACAAATGCGCTCAACTCCAAGCTTCTTCGTTAATGGCGAAATTGCTGAAGGATTTGTTGATTACAAAGTTTTGAAAAAACTGATCGACGCAAAACTTTCTGAAAAAAAGTAAAGTGACTCAAAAGCTCCTCATCAAAAATCTGGCTAAAAATTTTGGCGATAAGCAGGTTCTTGCTGGCGTTAATTTGCAGGTGAATAAAGGCGAGTCATTGGTGATTCTCGGCGGTTCAGGAAGTGGTAAATCTGTGCTGATTAAAATCATCGCAAATCTAATGAATCCAACATCCGGATCTATTCAAATTGATGGCAAAGAAACTACAAATATAGGCGCAAAAGATCGCGACAAGCTAATGGAAAAATTTGGATTTCTTTTTCAAGGCGGCGCACTTTTTGACTCGTTGCCAATCTGGGAGAATGTTGCTTTTCGTCTGCTCAATCATCAAAAAATGAATAAAAAAGATGCGCGAGAAATCGCCTTACAAAAGTTGCGCGCTGTCGGATTAAGCGAAAGAACCGCAGATCTTTTTCCTTCCGAACTTTCTGGTGGAATGCAAAAACGCGCGTCACTTGCGCGGGCGATTGCTGCCAATCCAGAAATTATTTTCTTTGACGAACCCACAACCGGCCTTGATCCAATCATGGCTGACGTGATTAATGATTTGATCGTTGCCAATTCAAAAAAACTCGGCGCGACTACGATTACGATTACGCATGACATGCAATCTGCGCGTAAAATTGCCGACAAAATCGCAATGCTTTTTGAGGGAAAAATCATTTGGTTCGGCGATGTAAAAGACATGCATTCCTCTAACAATCCTTACCTCGATCAGTTCATTCACGGACGCGCTGAGGGACCAATTAATTTTTTGACCAAATGAAAAAACGTTTCTCGATCGTTATACTAAAAAAACGCTGGGCCTTCTCTCTTATTGAGCTATCAATAGTTATACTAATCATCGGAATTGTCGTCGCTGGCATTACGCAAGGCAGTCGATTGGTGCGAGAAATGCGCATCCAAGCCGCAGCATCTTTAACCAAGAGTTCAGGAATTAATGGAATTAAAGGATTGTCTATGTGGCTTGAGACAACATCAAGTTCCTCAATAACAAGCTCAACTCGCGGTCTTAATCCGGATGATAACGACAAGGTTGCAGGCTGGAATGACATCAATCCACAAGAAAGTGGCAAAATAAATGTGACGCAAACAAGCGATAGTTTGCGCCCGACTTACATTGTCGACGGAATTGGTAATTTGCCTTCGATAAAATTTGATGGCACTGACTACCTTAGCTCACTCGCTTCTGCCGGAGGATCTGTGCCACTTGAGGCTAATTCGGATAATTTCACTTATGTTGCAGTCTGGCTCTCAAACACTAATAGCGGCGCTCAAGTTATTTTTGAACAAAACTCAGCGACTCTTACGACGGGCAAGAGATCATCAATGCTGCTAGTTAATAATAAATACGGATTTAGCGGTGAGTCTAACGATGCTTTTGGAGCTAGTTACGGCACTTCTTCCTCTCCTCACATCTCAGTAATGACTGTTGGTCAAGCTGGCGGTGTTAACGATGCCAATCTTACTGTTAAAGTTTACACCAACGGCAATACAGCTTCTTACACCGACACAACTCTCAGCGCTTTAACACAAAATGTCGGACTAAGTGGATTTTATATCGGCACTAAATCCGATGACACCGAGAGACTAATCGGAATGATTTCAGAAATAATAATCTTCGATAGGGTTTTGATGAAAGAAGAAATTAGCGAAGTTGTGAACTACCTATCTAAAAAATATCGCATCAAACTTAGCTAAATGAAAAAATCCGCCTTCTCGCTGGTTGAATTGTCGGTCGTCATTGCCATCGTGGGCTTGTTGATTGCTGGTGTGGCGCAGGCGAGTAAAATGGTTAGAGAGTCGGCGGTTGTGGCGGCACAATCTCAAACAAGACAATCTGTTGTTAAAGATATGCCGGGAGTTGTGCTGTGGTACGAAACTACGTTGGATAGCAGTCTTATTCCCGAAGAAGCGGTGAATGGAACCGGAGTTACAACTTGGTACGACAATAATTCGCAAGCCTTGAGTAGAAGCAAAGCCAACACCACCAAGGTGTCGCCACTAACAATTTATGCCGAGAATGCAATTAACGGATTGCCAGCTTTGCGCTGC
>CAMBES010000012.1 GCA_945865855.1 Rhizobium sp. Q54
AGTAAAAATCTCGAACCCATCTCTTGTCACGCCAATCGTATGTTCAAATTGTGCAGAAAGTGATTTGTCTCGTGTTGTCACTGTCCAGCCGTCATGCTTGCTTAAGATTGTTTCGTGCTTGCCAGCATTGATCATCGGCTCAACAGTAAAAAACATTCCTTCTTCCAGAATCAATCCGTTTCCTTTTTTGCCGTAGTGCAAAATACTCGGCTCGGCGTGAAAAATTTTACCGATTCCGTGACCGCAATAATCGCGCACAACCGAGAAGCCATTTTTCTCAGCGTAAGTTTGAATTGCGTAGCCAATATCTCCTAAACGCGCTCCGGGCTTAACTTGGTCGATACCGAGCATCATGCAATCTCTGGTGACTTGCACTAATCTTTTTGCTTTGATTGAAGGCTCGCCAACGAAATACATCCGGCTCGAATCGCCGTGCCAGCCATCGACAATCACAGTTACGTCAACGTTCAAAATATCGCCGTCGCGCAGAGGTTTTTCACTTGGAATTCCGTGGCAAACAACGTGATTAACCGAAGTGCAAATTGATTTTGGAAAGCCTCTGTAATTAAGTGGGGCAGGGATCGCGCCACTTGCGATAATTTTGTTGTGACAAAGTTTGTTGAGCTCGTCGGTCGTTGTTTTGTCTTGAATAAAAGGTTTTACGAAATCTAAAATTTCTGCGGCCAGTTTTCCAGCAGCGCGCATTTTGACGAAATCGTCATTTGAGTGAATTGTAATTGTCATTTTTTTAGTTGATTTGCAAAGCGGCGCTGATGTAGGTTGCGCAGCTCTTTCCTTCCAATCTAAAATCTCTCAAAGCAATGGCAAGAATTACCGTTGAAGACTGCGTTACAGTCGTTCCAAATCGTTTTGAACTTTGTTTAATTGCGAGCAATCGTGCCAAAAGCATTTTGTCTGGCGCGCCGACAACGCTTGATCGCAACGAGAAGCCAGCGGTAGTTGCGCTTCGCGAAATTGCTGAACATTTAATCGACATCGATGCTGTTAAAAGAAGCATCACTCGCACCATTAGAAATCGCGGCCTTATCGAAGTTGTTGGAGTTGGCGAAGAAGTTGTTGAAAGCATCCAAGAAGAAGCTGAATCAAACATCGAACTGAAAGATAACACTTTCGTTAGCGAAAATATTCAAGTTGACGACTAGTCTACTGAGCCTTTTAAAGGATGGCGAAAGCCAATCTTCAAAAGGCTTAAAGTGACAATTTTTAGATGCTCTCCTGTCCTGAATTAATCACCAAACTTCGCTCTTACCACCCCAATCTCAACGAAGCCCTAATCCAAAAAGCCTACATCTTTGCTAAAGATTCTCACGGCAGTCAGAAGCGCCATTCCGGCGATCCATATTTTTCTCATCCCGTTGCTGTCGCAGAAATTTTAACCGAACTCAAACTCGACCAAGAGTCAATCGTAACCGCGCTTTTGCACGATGTTGCTGAGGATACCGACGTTACTCTTGCTGAAATTGAAAAAGAATTTGGCGAAGAAATTGCTAAGCTTGTTGATGGCGTAACCAAGCTTAGCAAGATTGAATCTGTTCCAACTAACGAACGCGTCGCTGAAAGTTTTCGTAAATTAACTTTGGCGATGTCGGAAGATATTCGCGTGTTAATCGTTAAGCTTGCTGATCGTTTGCACAACATGCGCACCATGTTTTACGTGCCGTCGCAAGAGAAAAAAGCCAAGAAAGCGCGCGAGAGTTTAGAAATTTACGCACAGCTCGCAGGGCGCATCGGGCTCAATAAAATAAAGGATGAATTAGAAGAGCTTTCTTTCGAGATTTTAGATCTCGAAGCGCGAAGTCAGATAATTGAGAAGCTCAACGAGATACGCGAAAAAAATAAAAATCTTACCGACAAAATTCTTGAAGATCTCGCGCGCGTTTTGTGCTTAGAAAATGTTGAACATGAAATTTCTGGTCGTGAAAAAAAACCTTACTCGATTTGGCTGAAGATGAAGAAGCAAAATATCGGCTTCCATAATCTTCACGACATCATGGCCTTTCGCATTGTGGTGAAAAATATTGGCGAATGTTACCGAGTTCTTGGGGTTATTAACTCGCGCTACAACATGATCCCAGGTACTTTTAGGGACTATATTAGCACGCCAAAAGACAATGGCTATCAGTCGATGCATCTTGCAATTCTTGGACCCTTCAACAAAAAAATCGAAATCCAAATTCGCGACAGAAACATGCATGAGATCTCGGAATTAGGGGTCGCGGCGCATTGGCAGTACAAAGAAAAATTTGGAAAAACTGCGAAAGGATCGGTGTTAAAAACCGGCAAAGAGAACGACCAATATCTCTGGATTCGAGAGCTGATTAGTCTTTTTGAAAATGCCGAAACTTCGGCTGAAGCAATGAAGGATTACAAGGTTTCTCTGCACAAAGACGAAGTTTTTTGCTTCACCCCGAATGGCGATATTTTTAATTTACCGCTTGGTGCGACGGTGATTGATTTTGCTTACGCCGTGCATTCTGGAATTGGTAACGGATGCATTTCGGCAAAAATTAATGCTGTGATCGCGCCTCTCAGACAAAGGCTTGAGAATGGTGATCAAGTTGAAATTTTTACTTCAAAAAATGCCAAGCCTTCCCCGAATTGGCTGCAATTTGCTAAAACTTCTAAGGCACGTTCAGCGATTAAACATTTTATTCGTAGCGAAAAATTTGATGAATATCAGTTGCTCGGTCGAGCGATTTTAAATAAATTTTTTGCGGCAAGAAATCTTGAAATCACCGACAAGATTTTAGAAAAAATTTTAGTAAATTTTCAGAAAAAATCTGTTGCTGATTTATGCGTTAAAGTAGCGGAGGGGGTGGTTTTGCGTCAAGATGTGGTGAAGGCAATTTACCCAGATTTTCACGAAGAAAATAAACTAAGTAAGTCAAAAAACTACGAGGCAAAAAATTTCGACGAAAAACAAAGAAAATCAGATTATTCACTCGCGATCGAAGGATTAGTTTCTGGCATGGCGATGCGTTACGCCGCCTGCTGCAACCCGATTCCAGGCGATCCAATTATTGGCATCATTAACACCGGAACTGGCGTAACAATTCACAGTCAAATTTGCCACAATCTAAAAAGCCTTGTGCTTCTGCCGCAGCGTATTCTTGATGTTTGTTGGAAGAGTGAAGATGAAATTGGCGACGAGCTTTACGCCTGCAGAATCAGAGTTGTTGTTGAAAATAAAAGTGGCGGCGTTGCTGACGTTACCAGCATTATTGCCAAGAAACAGGTTAACATTACTCACATCAGAACTACCAATCGCTCAGCGGATGTTTTTGAAATGGCAATTGATTTGGAGGTGAAAAGTTTAGACCACCTTGAAGAGATTTTGTCAGCGCTGCGGATTTCAAGAAAGATTTTGGAAGTGGAGAGGGAGTAAATTTTTGTCGGTCGAGCGAAGTCGAGACCAAGAAAATTTGCCTTAGAAAATTTGTCTTAGAATCTTGCTCATTCTCGACTCATCTCGAACAAAACTTTTTACAATTTTTAATTCCCGATATTTAACACAAGCGCGTAATTAGAGTCTCCGCGCCTCGCAAAAACAAAAAGTTTTTTAGTGGTTTTTGCAGTTTCTTCGATGATTTCTTTGAGATGATCAATTGATTTAAGCGGCGTCTGATTAACCGAAATAATGATGTCTCCAACCAAGACTCCTTTTTCTGCGGCTTCTGATTTAGGATTAATTTCGACCACAAGAATGCCTTCAATATTTAGCTCATTTTTATCTTTTTTGATTTTGCTTTTGAATTCAGCAAGGCCAAGTCCGAGGAGTTGGCCAGATGGTTTAAGAGCTTGCTTCTTTTCTAAAATTTTTGCCTCAGAAGTTTTGATGGGTTCTGCGCGCATCTTTTCAACTTTGACTTTGAGAGTTTTATTTTTGCCTTGACGCCACACCACAACTTTCGCGCTGCTGCCGATTGGATATTGCGAAACTGTTTTTGGTAAAAGCTTCATCTCGGTAATTTCTTGATCATGGAATTTTAGAATGATGTCAGTCGGTAAAATTCCAGCTTTGTCTGCTGGTCCGCCTTTAACCGTGTCGACAACGAATGCGCCACGTGCTTTTTCTAATTTCATTGATTCGGCGATATCTTCCGGAACATCTTGTACAGAGATTCCGATCCAGCCTCGCGTAACTTCACCATTTTCTTTTAGCTGCCTGATTACTTGCGCAACATTTGAAGAAGGAGTAGCAAAACCAATGCCAACATTACCACCAGAGGGTGAGAAAATTGCAGTGCTCATCCCAATTACTTCACCCTTGCTGTTAAACATTGGGCCACCGGAATTCCCTTTATTTATCGCCGCATCAGTTTGGATAAAATCATCCCCCTGACCATTATTAATGTCGCGGCCACGAGCTGAAACAATGCCGATAGAAACTGATCCGCCAAGACCGTAAGGATTGCCGACGACGATTGTCCAATCACCGATTCGAGCTTTGGTTGAATCGCCAAACTTTACTGCTTTTAACTCTTTTTCGGAATTAATTTTAAGTAGGGCGATGTCGGTTTTCTTGTCAATACCAATCACTTTTGCTTTGTATTTTGAGCCATCGTCAAGGCCCACTGTAATTTCATCAGCTTCTTCAATTACGTGATTGTTAGTAACAACAAAGCCATCTTTTGAAACGATGAATCCCGAACCGATTGAAGAAATTTTTTTCTTCGAACCATTGCTGCGAAACTGCTCCTCGAGTTGTTTGCGCAAATCATCGAAGAGCGGAGTTTTTGGTAGCTCGCCAAGCACTATTTGATCAACACTCACATTGCCAGTCTGCACTTCTTGAGTTGCAGAAATATTGACAACGCTTGGAATTAAATCTTCAACGACATCAGCAAAACTAGCCATCGCAACTGGTTTAGGCGGAACTTCTGCTACTTTTTTATTTTCAGCGAACGCTTGTAAAGAGAATAAAAATAAACTTAAGAGTAAGGTAAGTTTTTTCATAAATTTAGTTCTTAAAGGAGGTTTTTTTCTACAAAACTAATCTCGTCATTGTGAGCGCAACGAGGCGATCCCATAATTATCTTGGATAATACAGCTTCGCTTAGTTCCTCGCAATAACGCGGTAGAATGACTTAGTTATTTAGCGCTGTTAAAATATTTAAAAAATTCGCTGTCTGGTGAAATGATCATTTTAGTTTTTTCTGGCTGGAAAGCAGTTTTGTAAGCAATCATCGAGCGGTAAAAATCAGCAAATTCTGGATCGCGTCCAAAAGATGAGGCGTAGATTTTTATCGCTTCTGCTTCGCCATTTCCTCGTGTTAAATCTGATTTCTTTTTGGCTTCGGCAAGGATGATTGTTTTTTCTTTGTCAGCTTCGGCACGAATTTTTTGTGCTTCTTCTGCGCCATTAGCCCTGATTTCGCGCGCTTCTTTTTCACGTGCAGTTTGCATGCGAGCATAAATTGCGTCAGAATTTTCTTTCGGTAAATCAGCGCGCATAACGCGCACATCAACTATTTTAATACCGAAAATTTCTGAAGAAGTGCTGACTACTTCTTTAATTTTTTTCATCACATCGCCACGATTTTCAGTGAGTAATTCGCTCAAAGTAACTTCGCCAATTACTTGGCGCAGGCTTGAATCAAGAATCCCAGATAGCTTGCTTGAAAGTCCGTAATTATTTCCAACTGTCGTATAAAATTTTAGTGGATCGATAATTTGATATTTGGCGAAGGCGGTGATGATAAGGCGCTTCTGGTCGGAAGCGATGACTTCTTGTTCGGCGATACTTAGATCAATGATACGCTTGTCGAAGAAAACTGCATCTTGCAGCAGTGGAATCTTAAACTTAATGCCAGGGCTTTTAATGGTACGAATTGGCTCACCAAATTGTAAAATTAAGACCTGTTGTCTTTGATCGACGGTAAACATCGCGCCGAAAAAAATTACGAAAGCAACGGCCGAGCCGATTAAAATTTTTTTAGTTTTTTTGTTCATTATTGTTTTGATTTTACGCGAGGTAATTTTAATTTAACTTTCCCGAGTGCAACTGAAAATGTGCCCGGAAAATATGTCGGGGTATGTTGTTTAGTTGTGTCTTTCTCCCCAACGTCTCTCCAAACATTTTTAGGTTTTAAATCATGAGTAAAGCAAAAACTTTCCCCCCTGAGGCTTTTTCGTCTGCAACAGATTCTGCAAAGGCTTCAGCCATTCTCGAAAGAATCAAGAATGACGACATTAAATTTGTTGATTTTCGCTTCTCTGATTTTTCTGGTAAATGGCTGCATATTTCTCACTGCGCAGATGCAGTTGGTGAAGAAGAGCTAGTTAAAGGAGTCGCTTTCGACGGCTCATCAGTAGGCGCTTGGAAAGAAATTAACGAGTCAGACATTATCATGCTACCACAACTTGATTCTGCTTTTCTTGATCCATTCACAACTCATTCAACTCTTGTTTTGATTTGTGATGTTTTCGAGCCAACAACTAATTCTCGCTACGACCGCGACCCACGCAACACTGCAAAAAAAGCTGAAGAATATTTGCGAGAAAGCGGAATTGGCGATGTCGCTTATTTTGGTCCGGAACCAGAATTTTTTGTATTTGACGATGTTCGTTACCAAACCGGTACTCACGGAAATTCTTACTCAATTGACTCCGAAGAATCTCCGCATAATTCAGGCAAAGTAATTGAAGGTGGAAACCTTGGTCGCAGATCTCAAATCAAAGGCGCTTATTTCGATTCAACCCCTCTTGATTCTGGGCAAGATCTGCGTTCTGAAATTGTCGAAACCATGCGCGCAGTTGGTCTAACTCCACTATTGCATCATCATGAAGTTGCAAATTCACAATTCGAAATCGGTTTCAAATATGACACCTTAACGAGCACTGCAGACAATATTCAAAAATTCAAATATGTTGTTCATAATGTTTGCCAAGCTTATGGCAAAACTGCGACCTTCATGCCAAAACCAATCTTCGCCGATAACGGTTCTGGAATGCACGTTCACCAATCAATCTGGAGAAATGGTGAAAATCTTTTCCAAGGAAATGATCATGCGAACTTGTCTGAATTAGCTTTGTTTTACATTGGCGGAATCATCAAGCATGCAAAAGCAATCAATGCTTTTTCTAACGCTACAACGAACAGCTACAAGCGCTTGGTTCCTGGTTACGAAGCCCCAGTTCTTTTGGCTTACTCAGCAAAAAATCGTTCAGCTTCAATTCGCATCCCGCACGTTACTAACGAAAAAGCGCGTAGAATTGAAACTCGTTTTCCAGATCCTGCATCTAATCCTTACCTAACTTGCGCCGCTCTGCTTATGGCCGGACTTGATGGGGTGAAGAATAAAATTCACCCAGGTGAGCCAAGAAATAAAGATCTTTACCATCTTCCAGAAAAAGAATTGAAGAAGATTCCAACAGTTTCTCGCTCGCTTCGCGATGCATTAATTGCGCTTGATAAAGATCGCGAATTCTTGCTTGCCGGTAACGTCTTCACCAACGATCAAATTGACGCTTACATCTCCTTGAAAATGAAAGAAGTTGAGCGTTACGAACAAATGCCACATCCGGTGGAATTCGAAATGTATTACAATAACTAAATTTAATTGAGGCCATGCTTTAGCTTTTTGAAGCATGGCCTCAAACGCCTCCTTAGAAAAGCTCAGGGCGGCTCATTCAAACTCCTAAAATGAAGATCAAATCTAATAAGAATCTAAACACTGTCCTCTGCTTTGCAGATGGCAGTTTTTTTTTGGGCAAAGGAATCGGCAAGAAAGGTGAGACAATCGGAGAAATTTGTTTCAACACCTCAATCACCGGCTACCAAGAAATTTTAACTGACCCATCTTACGCTGGGCAAATCATTAATTTCACCTTTCCGCATATTGGTAATGTTGGTTGTAATATTGATGATGCTGAAGCGCAAAAAGTTTTCGCTTGCGGTTTAATAGTTCGTGAAGACATCACTCTTGATTCAAATTTTCGCAGCAAAGGCTCGCTAAATTCTTGGTTAGTAAAAAATAAACTAATTGGAATTTGCGGTGTTGATACTCGTGCAATCACTCGTCACATCAGAACAAAAGGCGCAGGAAATGTGATCATTTCTT
The DNA here is from genome assembly GCA_945865855.1 of Rhizobium sp. Q54. GTDB lineage: Bacteria > Pseudomonadota > Alphaproteobacteria > Rickettsiales > UBA1997 > UBA2645. The sequence continues at coordinate 8,085 of CAMBES010000012.1, forward strand.
ACTTCCCCGAAGGCAAAGAAATCGATACAAAAAAACTCGCAAACAAAATTAAAAAACTTCCCGACCTAAGTGGGGCAGAGCTTTGCTCAACTGTCTCAACAAAAAAATCCTACGCCTGGAAAACAAAAACCATTCCTTTTGCCAAGATTGAAACGCAAAAATTTTCTCACGGCTACAAAGCCGTAGTGATCGATTATGGAGTTAAAGAAAATATTTTAAATTGCCTCGCAGATCACGGATTCAAGGTTGTTGTTCTGCCAGCAAAATCATCTTTTGCGGACATCATGAAGCATAAACCGGACGGAGTATTTTTGTCTAACGGGCCCGGAGATCCTGAAGCGACTGGAAAATACGCGGTGCCAGTAATCAAAAAAATTCTTGAAAATAAATTACCAATTTTTGGAATTTGTATGGGGCATCAACTGCTCTCGATTGCGGCAGGGCTTAAGACGATAAAGATGTTTCAAGGTCATCGTGGTGCTAATCATCCAGTAAAAAATTTACTGACCGGCGTGGTTGAAATCACCAGTCAAAATCACGGCTTCTGCGTCTCGGATAAAAAAATTCCTCAAGAAATTTTAGCTAATGTTGAGGTGACTCATATTTCACTTTTTGACAAAACAATCGAAGGAATTCGTTTAAAAAATTCTCCAGCTTTTTCTGTGCAATATCATCCAGAAAGCTCTCCTGGGCCACATGATAGCAGATATCTTTTTAAGCAATTCATTGAACTGATTAAAAAATCAAAAATCTAAAAACCGTCATTGTGAGAGTAGCGAAGAAATTCAGAGTAAGTGAATTGCCGCTTAGCTACTCTCTCTGCAATGATGAAATGTAAAAAAATGCCAAAAATAAACGTTAAATCAATTCTAGTAATCGGCTCTGGTCCGATAGTCATCGGGCAAGCTTGCGAATTTGATTATTCCGGAACGCAAGCCTGCAAAGTCTTGAAGGAAGAGGGTTACCGAGTTATTTTGGTGAACTCAAATCCCGCCACGATCATGACTGATCACAAAATGGCTGATGCGACTTACATCGAACCGATTACTCCAGAAGCGGTTGAAAAAATTATTGCAAAAGAAAGGCCAGAAGCAGTTCTGCCAACTGTTGGCGGGCAAACTGCGCTTAACTGCGCACTGGCTTTGCATAAAAATGGCGTGCTCAAAAAATATGGCGTGAAAATGCTTGGTGCAGATCCAGAGGCGATCGAGAAAGCTGAAGATAGAAAAAAATTTAACGTCGCAATGGAGAAAATTGGTCTCGAAGTGGCGAGAAATACCGTTGTTGATTCAATGGAAGATGCGATGAAGGCGCTGAAAAAAGTTGGTCTGCCGGCAATTATTCGTCCTTCCTTTACCCTTGGTGGATCTGGCGGCGGCATTGCTAACACGGTAGAAGAATTTAAAGAAATTGTAGCCTACGGACTAGATATTTCTCCAACACATGAAGTGTTAATTGATGAATCACTTCTTGGTTGGAAAGAATATGAAATGGAAGTAATCCGCGATCGTAAAGACAATGCGATCATTGTTTGCTCTATTGAAAATGTTGATCCAATGGGTGTTCACACCGGTGATTCAATCACCGTTGCGCCGGCATTAACTTTGACCGACAAAGAATATCAAAAAATGCGTAATGCTTCAATTGCCGTCTTGCGCGAAATTGGAGTTGAAACCGGTGGCTCAAATGTACAATTCGCTGTTAATCCAAAAGATGGCCGTTTAGTTGTAATCGAAATGAACCCACGCGTGTCGCGCTCTTCGGCCCTTGCTTCAAAAGCGACGGGATTCCCAATCGCCAAAATTGCGGCGAAATTAGCAGTTGGATACACGCTTGACGAAATTCAAAACGACATCACCAAAGTTACTCCCGCTTCATTCGAACCAACAATCGATTATGTTGTAACGAAAATTCCTCGCTTCACTTTCGAAAAATTTAATGAATCAAAACCAACTCTCTCGAGTGCAATGCGCTCAGTTGGCGAAGCAATGGCTATGGGGCGTAATTTTGCAGAATCAATGCAAAAAGCTCTGTGTTCTCTTGAGATTGGCTTAACGGGATTTAACGCGCCACCAATTGATGGCTTTGCTGAAAAAAATACTTTGGCGCAAAATCAAAAAGCGATCAAAAAATCTTTGCCGGATTTAGTTCCAGACCGCGTACTTCGTATCGCGCAGGCATTGCGTTACAAAGTTTCTGTCGAAGAAATTTGCAAAATTACCAGCTTTGATCCGTGGTTTGTGCGCGAAATTAAAAAGATAATCGACGCAGAATCTGTGTTGATTAAAAAAGGTTTGCCAAAAGATAAATTTGGAATTTTACAGCTGAAAAAACTCGGATTTTCTGATGAAAGAATTGCTGAATTAACTAAGAAAAAAACCGCCGACATTCGCAAGTTGCGTGAAAAATTAAATGTGCGTCCAGTTTACAAAACCGTAGACACTTGCTCAGCAGAATTTGAGTCGGCGACGCCTTACATGTATTCTTGTTACGAAGGCGATGGCATCAATGAACCAGAGTGCGAATCGAATCCGACCAACAAGAAAAAAGTGGTTATTTTGGGTGGCGGTCCAAATCGAATCGGGCAGGGGATCGAGTTTGATTACGCCTGTGTTCATGCTGCAATGACGCTCTCGGAAGCTGGTTACGAAACGATTATGATTAACTGTAATCCAGAAACCGTTTCGACAGATTACGATACTTCTGATCGCCTCTATTTCGAGCCAATGACCCCGGAACATGTCATTGAAGTAATTCGTAAAGAACAAACGAACGGAAAGTTAGTTGGCGTGATTGTGCAATTTGGCGGACAAACCGCTCTTAAACTTGCGCGTCATCTTAACGCTGCAGGTATTCCAATCATTGGCACCAGCTATGATAAAATTGATCTAGCTGAAGATCGCGAACGCTTCCAAAGATTGCTTCAAGAAATTAATTTAGTGCAGCCAGAAAATACGATTTGCCACAAACTTTCTGAAATTGAAGGTGCTGTAAAAAAAGTAGGTTATCCGGTGGTGCTGCGTCCAAGTAACGTTCTTGGTGGTCGTGCAATGGAAATTATTTACAACAAAACCAATCTCGACAAATACATTAAAGTTCACGGACGTTTCATTTTAGATGGTCCAATTTTGGTCGATAAATTTTTGGATGATGCAGTTGAGATTGACGTTGACGCTCTTTGCGACGGTAAAGATGTCTTTGTTGCCGGCATCATGCAGCACATCGAAGAAGCAGGAATTCACTCGGGTGATTCTGCTTGCTCACTTCCTCCTTATTCACTTTCAGAAAAAATGATTGCCGAGGTTAAGGCTGCAACAATCAAGCTCGCACGAGCTATTGATGTTGTTGGTTTGATGAATGTGCAATTCGCAGTGAAAGCAGAAAAACTCTACATCATCGAAGTAAACCCGCGCGCTTCACGAACTGTTCCATTCGTTGCAAAAGCTACAGGCATCAATATCGCTAACATTGCCTCGCTTTTGATGGTCGGTAAAAAACTTTCTGAATTCAAATTGGAAAAGGCAAAAAATTACAGCAAAGATTACTTCGCAGTAAAAGAAGTTGTTTTGCCATTTGCCCGCTTCGCCAACGTGGATACGCTGCTCGGGCCGGAAATGAAATCGACTGGTGAGGTGATGGGAATCGACAAAACTTTCGAACTAGCATTCTTTAAATCACAACTTGCCGCAGGAAATAAATTCAAAATTTCTAAAGGTAATGTGCTGATTTCTGTAGAGCCGCAAAGCAAAAATTCTGAGCTTGTTCAAATCATTAAGAAGTTTCAGAAGAAAGAATTTGGAATTTATGCTACCTCTGGAACCTCATCATTCCTGACCGAGAATGGAATCAAAAATGTTAAAACGGTTAATAAAGAACAAGATTCTGGCTATACCGTAATCGATTTAATCAAAGACAAAAAAATCGATGTGGTAATTAATACCAGCTTCGGATCTGAGTCTGCCATTCGCAGCTTTGGCATGCGTCGCGCGGCTTTAATGAATCGTGTTTTCTACATCACTACAATTTCTGCGGCGAAATGTTTTGTTGACTCGATTCAAAAGCTTAAAGACGAAAAAGATTTCGACGTTTTTGCGATTCAAAAATTATAAGAGCCTTCCTTGACAACGTGAGATGCGAAAATAATTTCATCGGAACTTCAACACATCTCGGCATTTGAGAGGGTTTTTGTTGTAAATCTTTTGGCAGGCGTAGCTCAGTTGGTTAGAGCGCCAGGTTGTGGTTCTGGAGGTCGCGGGTTCGATCCCCGTCGCTTGCCCCATGTCTCTCGGTTTCGATCGAGAAACACACAGTTATTATAAAATTCATGGATATTCTCTTCTTCGCCGCTTTGGCTTTTTTTATTTTTTTTAAACTCAGCAAACAGTTTGGAAAAATTGACGAAGAAGAAAAAAAACAAATTGAAGAAAAGTTGGCGCAGATGCGTTCAGTGCAGGAGCAGATCGTCGCACAAGTGAAGCAACAGGAAAAAGTTGCTAATGAAAAAATAGTTGGTTCGAGCTCTACTTCACTAGAAAATAAAGAAGAAGAAAAAATTTTAGCCGAGCTCGACAGCCCTACAAAAGAAAATCTCATTTCTATTTTACAGCTCTGCAACATCACAGCAGAATTTTTTGTTTCTGGGGCGAAATATGCTTTTGAAATGGTGCTTAAAGCCTTTGTTAGCGGAGATTCAGCAACATTAAAATTTTTACTCGCTGAAAATATTTTTACCGGATTTGAAGCGGTAATAAATAAGCGCAAAGCCGAAGAAAAAACAATTACGACTAACCTAATTTCAATCAAAGAAGTTAAAATTCTTTCCGCAGTAATCTTAGAAAATACAGCTTCGATTGTGGTTAAATTTGTCTCAAAACAAATCAACTACGTCATAGATAAAGACGGAAATATTATTACTGGTAGAAAAGATGAAATTAGCGAAGTAACTGATATCTGGACATTCAAACGCGATGTCACTTCAGCCAATCCAAACTGGTTAATCTCCGCAACTAACTCTGACTAAAATGTCTAACTTTATTGCAACTTCCGTAATCGATCTCGCAGTTAGAAAGTTTAATTTTTTCTCTCTGCCGCAAGCGGCAAAAAAACTGAATCGCGATATTTCAAAATTGCCCTTCAGCTTAAAAATTTTACTCGAGAATTTAGTTAGAAATTTCGATGGAGAGGTGGTCAGAGAAGAGCATCTTTTGGCGGTAATAGACTCAGTAAAAAATTCAGAAAAAAGAATTGAAATCGCCTTTTCTCCAGCACGAGTTTTAATGCAGGATTTTACCGGAGTTCCTGCCGTAGTTGATCTGGCGGCGATGCGAGATGCAGTAAAAAAAATGGGCAAAGATCCAAAAAAAATTAATCCTTTAGTTGCGGTTGATTTAGTAATTGACCACTCAGTACAAGTAGATTTCGCCGGCGATAAAAATTCTCTCAAGCAAAATGTTGACCTTGAATTCGAAAGAAATTTTGAGCGTTATGAGTTCCTAAAATGGGCACAAAAATCCTTTGATAATTTTCGCGTTGTTCCACCTGGAATGGGAATTTGTCACCAAGTTAATCTAGAAAACCTAGCTCATGTTGTTTGGAGCGCGGGAAACAAAAAAGAATCTTTGGCTTACTTCGACACCGTCGTCGGCACTGACAGTCACACCACAATGATTAACGGTCTTGGCGTTTTAGGTTGGGGCGTTGGTGGAATTGAAGCAGAAGCGGCAATGCTTGGCCAACCAGTTTCAATGCTTATTCCAGAAGTAATCGGTTTCAAACTTACGGGCAAATTACAGTCGAATATTACTGCAACCGATTTGGTTTTGACCATCACACAAATTCTGCGCAAAAAAGGCGTAGTCGGAAAGTTTGTAGAATTTTTTGGCGAAGCCGTTTCGACTCTTTCTCTGGCTGATCGTGCAACAATCGCCAATATGGCTCCAGAATATGGCGCAACCTGCGGCCTCTTCCCAATCGACAATATAACAATTGATTACATGCGCCTGACTTCTCGCAAAGAAGAAGTAGTTGCACTCGCACAAGAATACGCAAAAGAGCAGGGCGTTTTTGTCGAGGATTACAAAAATTATTCTCCTACTTTTAGTGAAGTAGTTGAGCTAGATATTTCAAGCGTTCGCCCAAGTTTGGCCGGCCCAAAACGCCCACAAGACAAAGTATTTTTGGAAGATGTTTTTCACTCTTACGACGCTTTTCAAAAAGAGCTTGGTTTGCCGATTCATGAAAATAAATTTTTAATCCCTGAGTTAAATACTGATTTAGCTGACGGAGATGTGGTGATTGCGGCAATTACTTCTTGCACCAACACTTCCAATCCTTCTGTTTTAATGGCTGCAGGATTGTTAGCAAAGAAGGCGGTGGAAAGAGGTTTGAAAGTTAAGGGTCATGTAAAAACTTCACTGGCCCCAGGATCGCAAGTAGTTACTGAATATTTAACCGAGTCGGGATTGCAAAGCTACCTTGATCAACTTGGTTTTAACATAGTTGGTTACGGTTGCACAACCTGCATTGGTAATTCTGGCCCTCTTCATCCGCAAATCGAAGAAACTATAAAAAATAAAAATCTTGTGGTTGGCGCTGTTCTCTCGGGAAACCGCAATTTTGAAGGTCGCGTTCATCCTTTAGTGAAAGCTAATTACCTCGCTTCTCCGCCATTAGTAGTTGCTTACGCCTTAGCTGGAACTTTGAAAATCAACCTCGCGCAAGATCCGATTGGCACTGATATGAAAGGCGAAAAAGTTTTTCTAAAAGATATTTGGCCAAGCAAAGAAGAAATTAATGAAATCGAAAAAAAGCATCTGCATCGCGAAACTTTTGGTAAAAAATATTCTGATTTATTCAACGGCGGAGAGGATTGGCAGCGCATTCAGGTTGAACAATCCGACACTTACGCCTGGAATGAAAAAAGTACTTACATCCGTTTGCCAAATTTCTTCGATGATTTGAATCGCGACAATGCGACTGAAATTAAAGCCGCACGCGTTCTAGCAATTTTTGGAGACTCAATAACGACAGACCACATTTCTCCAGCGGGAAATATTTCCGCTACTTCTCCAGCCGCTGCTTACTTAAGCGCGAAAGAGGTCGAGAAAAAAGATTTCAATTCTTATGGTGCACGTCGCGGCAATCACGAAATAATGATGCGTGGCACTTTCGCCAATATTCGTATCAAAAATGAAATGCTAGGCGGAGTTAAGGAAGGAGGCTTCACTAAAGATTCTCAAGGAGAAGTGGTTTCAATTTACGATGCAGCAATGTCATTCAAAGAAAAAAATACTTCTTTGGTGATTTTTGCTGGTAAGGAATACGGTACTGGTTCTTCGCGTGACTGGGCAGCAAAAGGTACATTTTTGCTTGGGGTTAAAGCTGTAGTCGCCGAAAGTTTCGAAAGAATTCATCGTTCAAATTTAATCGGAATGGGCGTTCTGCCTCTGATTTTCAAAGCTGGTGAAAGTCGTAAAACCCTTGGCTTAACAGGTGACGAAGTAATTGATGTCTTAGGAGTCACTTCTAGCATCCATCCGAAGCA
>CAMBES010000013.1 GCA_945865855.1 Rhizobium sp. Q54
AAAAATCGTGAAATAATTCACTTGGTTCCTCTGCAATACAGGCTTGATGACTCCACGCCAATTATTAATCCACGTTACATGACTGGCGAGAAGCTTCACGCCAAATTTCACGTTGCTTACACTTCACAAACCACGATTAGAAATATTGAAAGTTGTTTGAAGCGTTGTCAGTTGTCGGTAAATAGCTACATAGCTGAGCCCTATGCCTCAGGCCTTTCGTGCCTCTCTGACAATGAGATGAATATCGGCACTTTGTTAATTGATATTGGCGGAAGTTCAACCTCATTTTCTCTAATTCACGAAGGCAAATTACTCTACGTTGGCAATTCAAAAATCGGCGGAAGTCATGTCACCAAAGACATTGCAACTATTCTTGGCATCAGCGTGCAAGTGGCAGAAAAAATTAAAAACCTAAATAGCTCATTGTTGATTTCGCCGATCGAAGAAAGAGAGGCGATCAAGTTTAAATTTTCTGAAGATTTTGAAGAGCAGGATATGGTTACCGTCACCCGTATTGAGCTTCGCGATATAATATCTTCAAGGCTTGAGGAGCTATTTGAATCTGTTAAATCTGTTCTAGAAAAATCCGGCGTACCGCTCTACATGCTCGGAAATATCGTTCTCAATGGTGGTGTTTCAGCGACGGTTGGAATCGATAAATTAGCCGCAGAAATTTTCCAAAAAAATGTGCGCATTGGCTATCCAAATAAATTTGAGAAAGTTCCGTCAGCTATTTTAAACCCAGCAAATTCATGCTCTCTTGGCATGCTATCCTTTCTTCGCAATCTTCACATGCGCGAAAAAATCAAAGATGGATTTGAGAGTAGAAATAGTTGGTTTCGTAAATTTATTGAGAAGCTGGTTGGCTAATTTGTAATTTTTTGATATCTAATGCTATCCAACAATACAACTGGTGTGAGTGTCGGGAGCCACCACCACGCAAACCCGGCGTGTGTAACTATTTCCTGTGAAGGTGTTGTATTTGTTACTCTCCCGACGCCTGACACTATTTTTATCGGGTTAGAATTAACAAGAGAAATTTACAGAAATTTTATTTTTTATCAGTCTTTTTTCTCTGAATAAAACAACTCGAAGTAGGTGTTTGGTTTTATTGAATCTTTGTTATTTCGCTCCTCGCAATGACGAAGTTTAGTTCTGCTTAAATAATAGAATTCTTTAACGGCCCATTCCGCCGCCATCATTATCGCGACCAAAATCTTGCCTAGCTTTAATTATTTGTGAGAATCCTCCTTGTTGTCCGAAGCGGCTGTCGTAATGAGTGCCAACGCTAGTTTTATCATGTTCGTCGTGATCATGTTTGAGATGTTTGCCGATGCCGAGTCTAATTTTTTTGAGTTTCCAGAGCGTTAGATCTTTGTTAGCTCCTGATAGCGGAATAAAAGATCCCATTTTATCTACATCTTTTGAGCGCTCGTCCCATATGTCTTCGATAATTTTTTCGGGCTCATCTTTCTTTTCTTTAACCCCCCTTTTTCCTCCTTCTAAGCCGCCAACTTCGCGATCCAAATTTCTTTGCTGATAATTTTCTGGACGAATCGAGCTATCACGATCTTCGAGTGAAAGAGTCGCGCGATGCGCTTGCGGCTTATCGATTTTACAAGATTTAGATTCAACGCCGAGGCTTGCTGATGTTGATTCAGACTTGCTTAAATCTTGAGATTTTTTAAGAAATTTAAATGCTAAGATTAAGGCCAAAACAACGCCGAGACTTACTATTATTACAATCACAATTCCTCCAATTTTTTAATTACTGCGAAGGCAGAAGAGATTTTATTTTGCGTTGAAGACGTGTTGCAAACAAACAAAACTCGTTGCCCAGTATGTAACTTAATCTTGTTCTTACTCGCAAAAATCATGGTCAGTAATTTTTCCGGGTTACGAAATTGATTATTCTTGAAGCCAAGCACCAGGCCTTCCGAAGTTGATTCAAATTTTTCGATCCCAAGTTTTTTGCAAAGATGTTTTAGTTTGGTGATTTCGATTAAATTCAAAATTTCTTCTGGGATTTTTCCGAAACGATTATTCATTTCATCGATAAGATTTTGCGCATCTTCATCATTCTTAATCATCGCAATTTTTTTGTAGAAGCTCATGCGAAGAGATAGGTCTGGCATGTATTCTTCGGGAATAAGTAGAGAGATTCCAAGTTTGATTTGGATTGAAAAATCGAGATTTTCATCGCCCTTTGACAGGTTCGGGATGGCCACAGATTTATCATGTTGAGCTTGTTGAAGAATGTCCTTTTTTAGATCCTCAATAGTTTCCAAAAGCATTTGCTGATAAAGTTCCACCCCAGTTTCCTTAACATGTCCCGACTGCTCATCGCCAAGCAAATTACCGCTGCCACGAATATCCATGTCGTGACTTGCAACGGTAAAGCCAACACCAAGCGAATCGAGATTCTGCATCACTTCTAATTTTTTCTGCGACTCGTCGGAAACTTTTTTGCGATGATCAAGCATCAAATAACAGTAAGCGCGAACCTTGCCGCGACCAACGCGTCCACGAAGTTGGTAGAGTTGCGAGAGGCCAAACATTTCGGCTTTGTAGATGATCATGCTATTTGCTTCGGCGATATCGATTCCTGATTCGACGATTGTAGTTGAGAGCAACATGTCGATTTTTCCGTCGACAAAATCATTCATGATTTGATCAAGTTCAGTAGGCGACATTTGACCGTGAGCGTGGGTGATTTTAATTTCCGGTAGAAGAATTTTTAGGCGCGGTTCCATCTCTTCAATGTCGCGAATGCGTGGCACAACAAAAAATATGCGGCCGCCGCGATTATATTCGCGCATTACCGCCTCGCGCACGATTACGGAATCGTAAGGCATTACGAAGTTGCGCACTGCTAAGCGATCAAGTGGCGGGGTGGCAATTAAACTCAAATCCTTTACGCCAGTGAGCGACATTTGCAGTGAGCGTGGAATGGGCGTGGCCGAAAGAGTTAATACGTGAACCTCGTGACGCAGCTCTTTCAAACGTTCTTTTTGCGCAACGCCGAAATGCTGTTCTTCGTCAATAATTACGAGCGAGAGATTTTTAAATTTGATATTTTTTTGGAGCAGAGCATGAGTTCCAATCACGATTTGCGATGATCCAGCCTCAATTTCTTCGCGAGTTTTTTTTGCATCAGAGTTGCTTACAAGTCGCGAAAGCTGCGCGATTTTTATGCCAGTTCCTTCAAAGCGTTTGGTAAAATTTTTGTAATGCTGCCTGACTAAAAGCGTTGTTGGTGCCACAATTGCGATTTGCGATCCTTTCTTACCAACTACTGATGCAGTTGCGCGCATTGCTACTTCAGTTTTTCCAAAACCGACGTCGCCGCAAATTAGACGATCCATCGGTGAGCCCTTTGCCAAATCCTCTTCAACTTCTTCAATCGCGCGCGCCTGATCTTCGGTTTCAACAAAGCCGAAACGCGATTTAAATTCGTCGTAAAAATGTTGATCTGGAATAAAAATTTCTGCTTTCTTTAAGTGGCGTGCGGCAGCAATTCTTAAGAGTTCTTCGGCTGCAACTTTAATTCTTTTGCGAACTTTTTCACGACGATTCTTCCAGCCTGCGAGGCCAAGACGATCAAGTTGAATCAAAGGATTATCAGCGCCATAACGCGTGATCAAGTCAATGTCGTGAACAGGAACAAAGAGAGTTTCATTGCCGCCGTAAGCAATCTTGATCATGTCGGTTTTGATGCCAATCGCAGTTATTGTTTGAATGCCTTCAAATCTGCCAATGCCGTGATCGCGATGAACAACCAGCTCGCCTAGGGCAATGCTTAGTCCTTCTTCAATTAATCTTCGTGACGCGGCTTTGCTGCTTTTTTTGCGGATAATTTTTTCTCCGAAAATCGCTTGCTCGCCGATGAGCATGAAATCGGAAGTGTAAAATCCGAGATTTAGCGGAAGAAGAATCGTTGGGAATTTTAGGTTGTAATCGGGAAGAATTTTTGTGATGCGATCGCGAAAGCTCTCAGTCAAACAAGCGATAATAGTTTTAGTGTTTGAGGCAAAATCTTTGACGAGTTCGAACGGATCTTTTTGGTTGGTGCGGCCGGCGAGTGCGAAGTCTGGGACTGCCTTGATCTCTAAGTCTAAAACACGAATGTTATTCTGAGCTTGTCGAACCATGCTTGGCTTTCCTTCGACAAGTTCAGATTGACCAAGAATGTCGAATTTATTGAACTGAATTGAAATCGTTTTTTGTAAATTTTTTTCAAATTCTGCAGCGGAAAAATAAAGTAAATCAGGAGGAATCGCGTGGTAAGTTTTGTCGTGATTACGAGCTTGAAAATATTCATAAATCAACTCCTCACTTTTCTTGGAAAAAAGAAAAACTTCGTCGCTAAAAAATGTTACAGGATTCTTTAGATAATCAAAAAAACTGACTAAATTTTCTTCATAAAAAAATGGTAGCCAGTGCTCCATTCCTGGGTAGGAGCGTGATTCAGAAATCGCAGAATAGAGTTGATCATCAAGCGCAGCGCCAAAATTTTCGCGATATTTTTGGCGAAAATTTTCAACAGTTTTTTTATTAAAAATTACTTCACTACTCGGTAAAATCTCTAGTGATTTTACCAACTCTTCGGTGATTTGCGTGATTGGATTAAAAATTTTAATCGACTCAACTTCTTCGCCAAGAAAATCAATGCGGTAACCTATTAAATCTGCTGCTTGCTGCATTACTACGTCAACGATTCCACCGCGCACGGCGAACTCGCCAACGCTGTTGGCACAGGCGCGACGCTCGTATCCTTTCGCGACTAGTAATTCAGAAATTTGTGGTATTGAGGCCTTACTGCCGACTTGTAAATAAAGTCCGAGATCCTTGATCTGGTTTGGTGCGACGGTTTTTTTGAGGAGTGAATTTACCGAAGTAATTATGAAGAATTTTTTGCCTTCAGAGCGAGTTGCAAGCTTATACAAACTCTTAATTCTACTCGCTGAAATTAATGGTTTTGGCGAGATGCGATCAAATGGTAAACAGTCCCAAGCATAAAAGTTTAAGAACTCAAAATCTGGTAAGAAAAACTGAACTTGTTTTTGCACCACTTCCATTTCTGCATCATTTTTGGCGATAAAAACGAAATCAGAATTGGTAAAGTTTTTAGAAATTTCTGCCGCTAAGAATCCCTGCGCATCGTTGGGAATCTTGATCAGAACGCAAGATTCGCGAATGTTTTTAAGTTTTACTTTGTAGTCCATGCTTGTCTTTTGAATTCGTCATTGCGAGCGAAGAGTGACAATACAAATGCATTGAAACATGGATTGTCACCTTCGCTCGCAATGACGAGTAAAGTAGTGTTAAATTCTTAGAGTGGAGGTTGGCCTGGTAGAGCAGGATTTATCATCATCGGATTAACTTCCGTTGCGCCGCTTGGAAGATTATTGATGGTGCTATTTGCTTTTCGGATCGTCTGCTTTTCTTTGCCGTTAATGTAGAGATTCATGTTGTAGACGCAGACAATTTCATCGCCGTTACGCAAGGTGAATTGTGGCGCAACTTTCTCGACAATAATGTAGCTTCCGGCCGCTCTAAAATTGATTAGCGATTCAAACCCTTCGGAGTCGACAGAAAAAATTGCTGGAATTTCGGCGTTCTTTTTAGCGAATTGGAAGTAAGTAAACTCGCCATTGTCGAAGATCTTGAGTGGGGCAATTGCTGGTTCGCCAGTATATTGGTAATTGAAATTATAGATGCTTAAGTCGCGCATATCGGGCTCATCCGACGGCAAAATTTTTGGGAATGAAACGAGGTTTTTATCTTTTTCATCAGGGTAAACAAATTTGGCGACGAAGATTAAATCTTTGTCGTTTATGCCCTTCGCTTCTTTGGCCATTAACTCAAAATGATAGACGCGCTTGCTGCTGATTACGGTCATGTTGGTTTCGGAATTATCTTCACCGACTGGCTTTAAAAACAGGCGATTGCCGAGAGTTTCAAACAACCAGAGCGAAGGATTTCCCATCGAAATTGTGCCAATTGTTTCGCCTTCTTCAAACTCGACAAAACCTTGATAGGTGTAGTGTCCGGCGTAACGATAAACATCATTTGGATTGTAAATGTAGCTTCTAAATTTCTTTTCGCTGCCGAGATAATGAGGAAATTGTGCAGCTACAGCGTTAGACGAAAATAGGAGGAGTAGAAAAAGGATTTTTTTCATTATTTTATTTTGTAGAGTGCGTAGCTGTTGATGGCGAAGTTCACTTTGCCACTTGTGACATCTTTGTCGATGCCATCAAAAGTAAAATTTATTTTTGCCAAAAAGCGTTCTTTTTCTGCTTTTATTTCTTCTTCACTATTTTTTGTTTTAGTGGTGGCGGTGAAGCGAATTTCTACTGTGGTTGGAATCTTGCTAGATAAGTATTCGCGTGCCTTGGTAGCAAAATCTTTGGGGTCGTTACGAGAAAATTTTACCGAATCGATTTCAATTGTTTTGGCAATGTCCAAACCGAAATTACGAATCGGACTATTTGGATTATCTTTACTCATTACTGTTTGGAAATTTCTGTATTCGCTAGCGGAAGATAGGCTCCTTATTCGATTAAATTTTTTATTTACCTCTTCGATTTCAGCTTTGCTGAAGTCATAGCCTTCACGGTTTTTGACGTAGTAAGAAAGCAGGTATTTTGCGAAAGATTCATCGGCAGTTCTTATTTCTGGATCGTAACCAATTTTTCCACTTTTTGGTTTTAGTTTGATGAGGTTTGGAAATTCTTTTGATTGGTCTTTCGCTCTAATAAAAATCGGATCCTGAACTACTAGAGGGAAGGCGCCCTCAACTAATTGAATCAAAAAATATAAAACCACTGCGGCGATCATTGCGCCAAAAATTAGCAAGGTGCGGTCACAAATTGGCGCGATGTAACGGAAGAGATACCAGTCGAGAGCGTCGTTAAAATAGCTGCGATCTCTGGTTGCAGATTTGATGAATTGAAAATATTCCTTCGCTTCTTCGCTATTTTCTTTGGCTAGTTCTGTTAGTCTTTTTTCCATTTTTTTAGAATTGTTTCCATTGCAGATTTAGCCAATTCTAGCGTTTCGCGATCGGTGCTACGAAATACCAGCGAAGTTCCGCCTTCAAAGGGGTATGAGCCCATTGCAACGCTAGGGTAGTTTTTTTGTAAATCAGAAAAATCTTGAGCGATTACACATTCGGATAAATCGATTTTAATTTCGCGCGATTCAATTTTTTTACCGCCGACTAAATCTTTTTTTATCGCTTCAAACATCGAGCGAAAAATTTTTGGGATTCCAGCGAGTAAAAAAATATTTTCGATTTTGAATTCTTGAGGCTCTCTGCCGAATATCTTGGCGATTGATGGAACAGTAATGTCGTCGTGAGTTGGGCCGATGCCGCCGGAAGTAAAAATATAATCAAATTTTTTTCTGACTGCGTTAATTGAATCGATTATTTCTTGTTCGATATCTGGAACAACGCGCACTTCGCGCAAATTAATTCCCATTTCCGCCAAAGAGCAGGCGAGAAAATTTAAATTTTCATCCTTCGTGCGACCAGAGAGAATTTCATCTCCGATAATTACTAATGCGGCGGTTACTTGGTCTTTTTTCATAATTTTGTTTGGTGCACCCGGCGGGATTTGAACCCACAACCTTTGCCTTCGGAAAGCAACACTCTATCCAGTTGAGCTACGGATGCATATTTTATTAATCGTCTTCTACCTGTTCCACCGATTCCACTTCTGGAATGTAGTGTTTAAGCATGTTCTCAATTCCATTTTTTAAAGTAACTGTCGAACTCGGGCATCCCGAGCAAGAGCCTTTCAAGACTAAGCGAACAATTCCTTCTTCAAATGAGTGAAAAATAATATCGCCACCATCCATCGCCACAGCTGGGCGAACTTTGATTTCGATTAATTCCTTAATTTGTTTTACGATGTCGGAATCATTTTCTGAGGCGATCTCAGATTCTTTTTGCTCAAACATTACTGGTTTGCCAGTAACAAAAAAATCCATGATTGTCGCAAGAATTTCCGCTTTGATTTTTGGCCAATCAGTTTGTTCAGATTTAGTAATCGTAATGAAATCTCGACCAAAGAAAATAGCTTCAACTCCGGCAATTTCAAAAAGTTGTAAAGCCAGAGGGGAAGAGGTTACGGCCTGTTTTTGATTTTTAAATTCCGCCGTGCCTTTTTCGAGAATAATCTTGTCGTCTGGAATGAATTTTAATGTTGCGGGATTTGGTGTTTCTTCAGAGCGAATGAACATAGTTTTTAATTAATTAATCTCTTCATCCGTCGGTTGAGAGAAGTCGAGATTTGTTGAAGTTAGTGTATAATTTTTTTGGCCTCGACTCCGCCCGACTGGCGAAAATACCAGCTGTCGAGAGCGAGTGAATATTTTGGTTGGGTTTTTGGAAATTCAAAAATGTCGCGATACAGGATTCTGTAAGTGTTATTATGCCACTCAGGAATGGTGTAATAATTTTCGAGAAGTCTCTGATCAAGATCAGAAGTTAAGTTTTGTAGTTCGTTTTTATTTTTAGCGCGAGAAATTTTTTCAACTAATTCGTCGATAGTTTTGTCGTTCAAACCAGATAAATTGCGGCCGCCCTTAATGTCTTTTTGTGACGAGTGGAAGTAGGCAAAAAGCTCGTCGCCGGGAATTGTTGCTTGGCCAAACATTCCGGTAATCACATCGAAATCAAAATTATTAACCCGAGTTTGATATTGATTTTCTTCGACGAGGCGCATCTTCGCTTCAATGCCAAGTTTGCGTAAATTTTTAACAAAAGGTGCGATAATCATTTCAAAAGCTTGCGAATCGATAAGGAATTCAACGAGGATTTTTTGGTTAGTTTTTGGATCGATTAATTTTCCTTTAGAAAATTTGTAACCGGCATTAAGCAATATTTGGCGGGCTTGCAAAAGATTATCGCGATTAAATCCGTCGCCATTTGCTTTTGGTAAATGAAAATTTTTGTAACCAAATTCTGAATTGGCGAAGTAACTTTCAGTGCGTTCGTAAGAGCTGTAAAATATGTGTTCGCGTAGCCATTCAAAATCAAAAGCGTAAGTCATTGCTTGACGCAGAGCTTGGTTTTGAAATTTATCGCGGCGTAAATTTAAGACAAAAGTTTGCATTGGTGCAGGCAGGCCGTGCTTGATCTCGCGCTTGATGATCTCACCATTTTTGATCGCTTCAATATTGTATGAATTGGCCCAATTGCGCGCGATATTTTCTTGGCGGAGGTCATATTTTTGCGACTTAAACGCCTCGATCAAAACATTGTTATCGCGGTAATAATCGTAAGTGATTTTGTCGAAATTATAACGGCCGCGATTAACCGGCAAATCTTTCGCCCAGTAATCTTTTACGCGTTCAAAAGTGATCGAGCGATTAGGCTTAACTTCCTTGATTTTATAAGGCCCAGAGCCAAGTGGCGGCTGAAGATTGGTCTTAGAAAAATCGACGGAATCGTAGTAATGTTTTGGCAAAACCGGCAAAGACGCAACGAGCAGCGGCAAGTCACGATTATGATTTTTTTTGAAGAAAAATTTTACTAAATGCGTGTTGATTTTTTTTACCTCGCTCACTTCACGAAAAAGCATTTTGTAACTCGGATGACCTTCGGAAATTAATTTGTTAAAAGTAAAAATTACATCATCTGCATCTATCGAAACTCCGTCGTGAAAACGGGCCTTTTTATTTAATTGAAACTCGATCCAGCTTTTGTCGGGAGAAATTCTAACATTCTCAGCAACAAGTGCATAACGCGACGAAATTTCATCTTCACTGCCTTCAGTTAAACTATCGTAAAGATAAGACAGACCTGATGCGGGAATACCTTTTAAGATAAAATTATTGAGAGAATTAAAACCGCCTTCAGCACCAAATTTTACTTCTCCACCTTTTGGCGCATTAGGATTTACGTAATCAAAATGCTGAAAATTTTTTGGATATTTGAGATCGCCAAAAGTAGAAATTCCCCAGGAAATTTCGGGTGTAGCAAATGCTTTTGAATTTAGTAAAATCAGCAAAAAAATAATTCGAATCGTGAAAATCATTAGAAATCTAAATCAACAAATATTGCCGCTCGCACTCACCATCGGCAATTTCGACGGCGTGCATCTTGGACATTCGCAGATTATTTCTCAGGTCAAAAAAATTGCCAAAGAAAAAAAATTAGCTTCGGCGATTTTAACTTTTGAGCCGCATCCGATTTATTTTTTAAGACCCGAGAAGTCACGAGATTTCAGAATTACCAGTCTAGCGCAGAAATTAAGAATTTTTCGCGAACAGGAAATTGAATACGTAATTATTCTGCCTTTTAACAAAAAATTTTCGGAAATTTCGGCGCAGGATTTTGCTCAGGAAATTTTGTCTAAATCACTTAACGCCAAGCATTTAGTAATTGGTTACGACTTCACTTTTGGTAAAAATCGCCAAGGAAATTTTCGGTTTTTAGAAAATTTTAATTTTGGTCTGAGCGAAATTTCTCCACTGAAAAACTCTGAACAAACATGTTCTTCGAGTTTAGTGAGAAGGCTTCTTGCCGAGGGAAATGTTACTGAAGCGAATCGGGTTTTAGGTAGAAATTTTACGATTCAGGGGATTGTAAATGAGGGAAGAAAACTTGCTTCGCAACTTGGATTCCCGACTGCAAATTTAGCTGCTAAACCTCACATCGTTAAACCAAAATTTGGCGTTTACAAAACTAAGACTTTTATTCCGCATCTCAAAAAAAGTTTTTCTTCGATTACTAATTTTGGAGTCAAACCAACTCTTCGAGAGTCTCAGAGTGAATCTTTGTTTGAAACTCACATCCCTGGTTTTTGTGAAAAAATCTACGACAAAAAAATCCACGTTGAGTTTCTCGACTTCATTCGAGAAGAACAGAAATTTGCTTCGCTTGAGGATTTAAAGACTCAAATCAAATTGGATATTACAAAACTTGATTCAAGAAATTGAGCTTAAGGTTTTTTATTGCGAGAAGCCTTGTTCTGCGGCAACCCAGAAAATGGATCGTCGCACGAAGCTTGAGGTGAAGAGAGGGGGTGGGCGTGACCCAACTTGATTCTAAATTTTTTATTCAATAAAAGGCGCCGCGTTTTTCAAAAAAATTCCCTTACATCTTTACATGCAACTTCCTCTGAATTTTCCTATTCTTTCGACCTTGATTTTTTTGCCGATTATTGCGGCGATTTTAATGTTGCCTCTCAGGCTTAAAAATGCGCGTGGATACTATGCAATAGGCTTTGTAGCAAGCTTAACAAATTTGGCACTTAGCTGTGTCTTATTGTGTGGTTTTAATAGTGAAATTGCTGGTTTTCAGTTTTCTGAAATAATCAGATTCAGCTCTTCTTACGATATTAAATATTACCTTGGCATCGACGGAATCTCTCTTCTGATGATTGTGCTGACAGCTATTCTAACCCCTATCTGCTTGGTAATCAGTGTTAATTCAATCAATAAGCGCATTAAAGAATATATTATCGCCTTCCTACTTATTGAAGGTTTCGTTATTGCTTCTTTTTGCTCTCTTGATTTGCTTTTTTTCTATATTTTCTTCGAAGCGATGTTGATCCCGATGTTTCTTGTCATTGGAATTTGGGGTGGCGAAAACAGGATTTACGCGGCTTACAAATTTTTCCTCTACACCCTTGCTGGATCAGTGCTGTTGCTTATTGCCATCATCATGATCTTGCTTTACACCGGCACAACTGACGTCGTTAAATTAACTGAATTATTGCCAACATTTTTTCCGCTCGAATATCAAAAATGGCTCTTCCTTGCTTTCTTCTTTTCCTTTGCGGTGAAGGTTCCGATGTTTCCTTTTCACACTTGGCTGCCTGATGCGCACGTGCAGGCACCAACTGCCGGCTCAGTAATTCTTGCTGGTATTTTAATTAAGCTCGGTGCCTACGGCTTTTTACGTTTTTCGCTACCATTTTTTCCGGAAGCCGCGCGTTGTTTCGCTAATTTTATTTTTATCTTGAGTGTCATCGCCATCATCTACGCCTCACTCGTCGCCTTGATGCAAGAAGATATGAAGAAGATGATCGCTTACTCTTCTGTGGCCCACATGGGTTTTGTAACAATGGGAATTTTTAGTTTTACTCGCCAAGGAATTGACGGCGCGGTGATGCAAATGATCAGTCACGGAATTATTTCCGCAGCACTTTTCATCTGCGTTGGTGTTATTTACGATCGTCTTCACACCAAGCAAATCAAAGATTTGGGTGGTATTGCGACCAAAATGCCAAATTTTGCAATGCTCGCAATGATATTCACTTTGGCCTCGGTTGGCCTGCCTGGAACGAGCGGATTCGTTGGTGAGTTTTTGACAATTATTGGAACCTTCAAAGTAAATAAAATCGTCGCACTTCTTGCTGCAACCGGTGTGATTTTAGGCGCTTGCTACATGCTCTGGCTTTACAAGCGCGTGTGGTTTTCTGAAATTAAAAATCAGCATGTTGAGCATGTTTCTGATCTCAATTTTATTGAATTATTTTCACTCGGCGCAATGGCCTTACTCGTGATTTTTATCGGCTTGTTGCCGAACTACACTTTAAACTTTTTCTCTTTGGCAACAGCTAATCTAACAAGAATTTTTCAGTAATTTTCCACGATTTTCTACTCGTTATTCCCGCTTTCGCGAGGATAACGCGTAAAAATTGGAACCAAAAATAAAAACAAAAATGCTCTCTCTAATCCTCCCTGAAATTACACTTTTTTGTGGCGCTTTAATAATTCTAATTTCAGACGCATTTTTGCGCAAAAAATTCGAAGATGTTTTTTACTCTTCTCATCTACTTGCCTTGGTTTTTTCAGCTATTTCGCTGATGTTTGTCATTAATAATTTTGTTAGAATCGAGACGGGTTTTAATCAGGGATTTTTGCTTAATCACTTCATCTCTTTTGTTAAGATTTTTGCATTACTACTGCTGCTTATTGTTATTCTGATTTCTCTCGATTTCGTTTATTCTGCTAAAAAAATTAGCGCTGAATTTCTTGCTTTGTTAATGATTGCAACGGCAGGCGGAATGGTTTTGGTTTCAGCCGGAGATTTTCTGGTCTTCTATCTGGGCTTAGAGCTGCAAGCTCTCTCCCTCTATTTACTTGCTGCAATTAATCGTGGTTCAAAAAAATCTGCAGAAGCAGGAATGAAATATTTTATTCTCGGTTGTTTGGCTTCTGGGCTTTTGCTTTTTGGAATTTCTTTGATCTATGGCTTTTCGGGCACGATTAATTTTGATACTCTGAACGCACTTTATCACGGCTTTCAAGTTGAAAAAAATTCTATTCCAGTCGCGGTAATGTTTGGTTTTATTTTGGTGATTACGGCGATGTTTTTCAAAGTTTCTGCCGCACCCTTCCACATGTGGACCCCTGATGTTTACGAGGGATCAGCCACGGCGGTTACTACATTCTTCGCCACTGTCGTAAAATTTATTACCACGATGGCTCTGCTGCGCTTATCAACTAACTTACTTCTCGGCTGGGAGGGAATAGGAAAACTTTTTGCTTCGATTGCTTTGCTTTCGATTGTGATTGGATCTTTCGGCGCAATTTTTCAAAAAAATCTCAAACGTCTTTTGGCTTATAGTTCGATTGGTCACGTTGGATTTTTCCTTCTTGGTCTGGCTGCTTTTGGCAAGGAGGCAATAGTGGCCTGCGTGCTTTATATGATTATTTACGCCTTAATTTCCGTAGGTTCATTTGCCTTTTTGAATTTGATGAAAGGTGAAAATGAGGAAAAAACTTTTGCGATTTCTTCGCTTTCTGGCCTAGCAAAAACTAATCCGACAATGGCTTTTTCTCTTAGTGTCTTGATGTTTTCGACCGCAGGAATACCGCCACTCGCTGGTTTCTTTTCAAAATTTTACATCATTACTTTTGCCATTACTTACGGACTACTTCCTTTCGCTATTGCGGCAATTGTGATTAGTGTTGCCGCCGCTTACTACTATTTGCGCGTCATCAAAGTTATGTATTTTGACGAGCCAAATGGCGCGATGGAGCTCGAAGATATTGGCAATGTCAAATTGATCGTCTTTGTTTCAGCTTTACTCAATATTGCTTTGGTGATTTTCATCGATCCGCTGCTAAATCTAATCAAGACTATTCTCTAAATGAAGCTTTCACAAAAAACTGATATCCCTCTTAAGGGCGAAATTGCCGTCGCCCCAGATAAATCAATTTCACATCGGTCTTTAATTTTTGCGGCGCTTGCTCAGGGCAAAACTAAAATTACAAATTTACTTGAAGGTGAAGACGTTCTTTGCACTGCTCAGGCCTTGCGTTTAATGGGATGCGAGATCGAACAGAAAATTTTTCCTGCTCGACCGACGGAAAATTTTTGGGAAGTAAATGGCGTGGGCGTTGCCGGTCTTTCTGAGCCAACCGACATACTCGAAATGGGCAATTCTGGCACCGCAGCGCGTCTTCTTGCCGGTCTTGTTACTCCTTACAATTTCACTTCGTTTTTTACTGGAGATGCTTCTTTGCGTAAGCGCCCAATGGGTCGCGTTTTTGAGCCAATCAAGCAGTTCGGTGCAAAAATAATTTCGCGTCAAAATGGCCTAATGCCTTTCGCAATAATCGGCGCAAAAGAAGCAATGCCGATTGCTTACGAAATGAAAATTGCTTCGGCACAAGTTAAGAGTTGTATTTTACTCGCAAGCCTTGTCACCCGGGGCACAACGACAATCATCGAGCCAGAAAAATGTCGCGACCACACTGAGATAATGATGCGTTATTTGGGTTTAAAAATTTCCACTGAGGGCAAGAAAATTTCCTATTCTGGCCTGCAAGAATTTGACGCGAAAGACTTGGCAGTGCCCGGCGACATTTCTTCTGCCGCATTTTTTATTGTTGCCGCTTTGCTGGTAAAAAATTCGCAAGTTGTAATTAAAAATGTCGGAGTGAATCCGCTGCGAACTGGCGTAATTACTAGTTTGCAAGAAATGGGTGGAAAAATTTCTTTTTTAAATGAACGCGAAGTTGGTGGTGAAAAAGTTGCGGATATTCTTGTTGAAGCGAGTGAGTTAAAAGGAATCGAAGTGCCGGCAAACCGCGCTGCTAGCATGATCGACGAATATCCAATTCTTGCCATTGCCGCCGCAAATGCAAAAGGTGTCACGAAAATGAACGGCCTTGCCGAGTTGAAAGCGAAGGAAAGTAATCGTCTGCTAATGATTGCGCAGAACTTAGAGAAATGTGGCGTTACAACGAAAATGGGCGACGATCACTTGGAGGTGCAAGGGGAAATACAAGGGGAAATGCAGGGCGGAGTAAGGCAACAAAAATCTCCAGCAAAAATCATCACTTCAATGGATCACAGAATTGCAATGTCTTTCTTGATAATGGGCCTAACGATGGAAGGTGGAGTAGAGATCGACGACGCCTCGATGATTAAAACCAGTTTTCCGAATTTTGAGTCTATTTTGGACAGCTTCCTTTGAAAATTACTTAGCGACTGAAATTTTTCTTGGAAAAAACAAATTATAAGCAAAAAGAGGTGACACAAAAAGGGGCTAGATAATTAGCTGTGTGGCTAACGCCATTTTTTGGTAAAGTTAATAACTAAATTAGTTACTTCGTATGTCTAAACATCATCGCCAACATCACC
>CAMBES010000014.1 GCA_945865855.1 Rhizobium sp. Q54
TTAATCTTTTCGCATGTTCAGCGGATTAATCTTTTCGCTGGTTGAGCGTAGTCGAAACCAAGGAAAGATTTGCGCCGAACTTTCTAGGTTTCGACTGCGCTCAACCAGCGAAAGTTTTATTTAAGCGAGCAATTCTTTTGAATCGAAAACAAAGCAAAACAAAGTCCGGCCCAAACACAAACACAAACCCCAACCCCAACACAAATAAAAACCAATGCAAAATAACGACTGGCAAAATTTTATTTACTTCGCGCTGATCTTGGTTCTGCTCATCAGCAGCGTGGCTTCGCGACGTGATTTAGATTTTAGAAAAGTTCTAAAATATCTCGCGGCTTGGGCGGGAATTGGGTTTGTTGTTGTTGCGCTTTACTCTTACCGTTTCGAATTTTCTGATTTTAAAAATCGAATTTTAGGCGAGGTAAATCCTTCGCGGGCACAGGTTAGAGATTCTGGAGAGTTGGTGATTAATCTCTCGCAAGACGGGCATTTTTATTTGAATGTGAAGATCAACAATGTTCCAGTTCGCTTCATGATTGACACTGGCGCAAGCGACATTGTTTTGAATCTCGACGAGGCGAAGAGGGTTGGAATCGATGTGAAAAAGTTGCGCTTCGACAAAACTTACCAAACCGCCAATGGCAAGTCTTTCGGGGCAATGGTTGTGTTGGATGAAATTGCAGTTGCTGACGTGATTTTTCGTAAGGTTTCTGCCTCGGTGAATAGCGCAGAAATGGGAACATCTTTACTCGGAATGAGATTCTTGCGTCAGTTTAAAAAATATGAATTTTACCAAGACAAGTTGGTGTTAACTATTTAGTCGCCAACCTTTTGTTGTTGAATACGCAGAGCAATCCATCAGAGAGGCGAAGGGTGAATTGCATAGTTACTGTAGGCACGATGACGTAACCGTCGCGAATGACGTAGGTTAGGGCTCGCTCCATTCCGGAAGAATCTACTACGCTGATTGTTGGAATTACTAAGTTGTCATTAGCGAATTGGAAACTCGTTTCAGAGCCATTATCGTAAATCTTCACCGGCATGATATTGTCGGATTTTCCAGCGAGACTGTAGTCGAAATTTAGATCGGAGCCTTCGGGATTTCGAACGATTGATCCTGGAAGATCTTCACCAACATTAACAGGGATGTTTGGGGTCGGCATTCTCGGCATTGCCAATGGTGGAGAACCAGGAATGTTTGGAGCCTGCGGAAGAGTTGGAACTGGTCTTGCTGCAATATTTGGAACGGCTAATTGCGGCGGAATCGGCAAAGGCTGGCCGATTTGTGGGTAGAAAAATCTTACTGTGTAAACCAAGTCTTCGTCAGCCTTACCGGTGAATTCATCTGAGCGAATATCGAAATGGTAGGTTCGTTTGTTGCTGATGATTGTCATGTTTGTGTGCGCAGCGATTTCGAGTGGGCGCACGAAAAGCCTGTGTCCGGCAGGAGTTAAGCGCCAAGCAAATGCTTCGCCAATTGAGATCATTTCAATTTCTTCGTCGTCAGAAAATTCGATGAAGGATTGATAATTGTAGTAGAACTTTAATTCGTAAACTTCGTTTGGATTATAGACGAGAGTGCGGATGCGCGAATCGGTAGTGATCGGGGTTTGTGCGTAAGCGAGCGAGGAAAAGAAAAAGCAAAAAACCAAACTATTCCGAAAAAATTTTTTCATGCTTAGTAAGAAAATACTTCCTCCGTGATCGTGTATCTATTGACCTGAAAGCCGAGAGGATTGATGAGTCTTTCTTCCATGCTTAATTTCATTGCTGGAGCGAAGTAAAAGCCCATAGTAATGATTTCATCTTTGGTTTCGGTGGCTGATTCTTTCTTGGTGATTTGTCGAGCAAGACGAATTTGCACGGAGTTATTGTCGAGTGGCTGCACTGATTTTATTCTAACATCAATTTGTGAATCAGCTCCGAGAGCTCTGGCGTTAATACGATTGCGGTAGTTGGCATAAATTCCGGGAGTTGAGAAAAGGCGAACTTTTTCAACATCTTGTTTGTAGGTTTTTGGATCGTAGCCGCTTGCGGTGTGAATGAATTGGTTAATAAAATATTTACGAACCATTTGATCGCCGGTGAAATTTTCTGAAGTTAGTTGGTTAACAATCGTAGCGACGCCACTTTTTTCTTCGACCTCAATAACGTAAGGCTCAATCGATTTTGACGACATTACGTTCTTCACAAAAATCACCGCGATGGCGACAGAAAACATCGAAACCAAAGTAAAGAGGAGCAAAATATTTCTTTGCACCATTACTATTTGGTAACGATTCGAGTACCAACTTTTTATTTTGAGTTTTGTTTTCTTATTGTCTGACATTGCTTGAAAATACAGGGTGCGTAGCCTGCCTATGAAAAAAATTTGCGCGAACCTAAGATGGCTTGATTAATATTCAAGCCGTCTTAAGCAGGGCTCGGAATCGCAATCCGCGTGGCTCTAGACAATGATTCAACAATGAATTTTACTTACTCAAACATCCCCCTTTCACAGAGAATCGAGCAGCTGAATTGGTCGCTAATTTCACTGATTATAGCCCTCGCCTTCACTGGATTTCTCATGCTTTATTCTGCTGGCGGAGGCTCTTTTTATCCGTGGCTAATCAGGCAATTAACTTTCTTCTGCATCTTTTTCCCGCTGATGATTTTCATCGCCGTGACCGACATCAGAGTTTGGTTTAGAGCATCGTATTTTTTTTACGCGATCGCGCTGACGTTGATAATTATCGTCGACATAATGGGTCACAGCGCTATGGGAGCAACCAGATGGTTTCGTATTGGCTCGCTAACAATTCAGCCGTCGGAAATTATGAAAGTGTGTTTGGTGCTCGCGCTTGCTCGCTATTTCTACAACATCGAAGCGAAAAACATTGGTACCGTAAAATTCGTAATCATGCCTTTGTTGATGATTGCACTTCCGGCAATTTTTATTTTTCATCAGCCAGATTTGGGCACGGCGATGATTTTAATTTTAGTTGGCGTGTCGGTTTTATTTTTGGCTGGAGTGAAAATTTGGAAGTTCATTTTGGTCGGCGTTTCAGCTCTAACTTTTTTACCATTTGCTTGGAATTTCTTGCTCTACGACTACCAGAAAAAACGTATTCTAACTTTTCTAAATCCCGACGAAGACCCACTTGGTAGCGGTTATAATATTATTCAATCAAAGATCGCGATCGGCTCTGGCGGCATGTTTGGCAAGGGTTATTTGGAAGGCACGCAAGGGCAATTAAATTTTTTACCAGAGAAGCAAACCGATTTTATTTTCACGATGCTCTCTGAAGAGTTGGGATTTGCCGGCAGCGTTTTTACAATCGCGATTTATTGCGCGATCATCTTCATCTGCGCTAGAATCGCGATGAAAACCAAGCATCAATTTGGGCGTTTAGTAACAGTTGGCGTGGCGAATATTTTTTTCATTCACATGTTCATCAATATGGGAATGGTAACGGGAGTTCTTCCGGTTGTAGGCGCCCCACTTCCCTTCGTTTCTTACGGCGGCACAATTATGGCCTCGATGATGATCGGATTTGGCTTGGTACTTAATGCTGATTTATATCACTCAGCTTCATTAAGTAGTCGCGCCTAAATTTTGGATCTTTTTTGGTGGAGATTGCGGCGGATTAATCCTTCTCTTCACTCACCACAAATTCTTCTAACATTTTCATCTCCGCAGATTTTTTCCCCTCTAGTCCAAGCTCTGAAATATTTTTCCCCAGTGCCGTTGCGCGATTAAGGTTTTTTGCTAGTTTATTATAGCCGATCAGCGCTTTATTCATCGATCTTCCTAGCTCACTCGATTCCTTCACAATCATCACCAAAGCATCCAAAAGTTTGCGCATTTCTACTTTTAGAATTTCAATATTTTTCTCCTGCTTCACCCGATCAACGACGAATTTTACATTGGATAAAAGATGCATCAAAACCACGGGAGTTGCGACAATTATTCCGGCCTCAAAAGCGTTTTGTTCGAAGGTGCTGTCGGCTTTTTTTAGCACCTCAAGCATTTGCTCGGTTTGCAAAAACATCACCAGAAAAATTTTGTAATCGGATGAATTTTTGGTGCGTAATTCTTCGAAAAGAAAATTGGCGTAATCCTTGCGCTTCAAGTCTTCGAGATGTCTGCGGAATTTGGTTTTAATTTTTCCTAAAATCTCTTTTTTCTCCTCGTCATTTTGCGCTTCAGCGAGTTCTAAAAAATGCGGAGATGACTTACTGTCGATTACGATAATCTGATTGTCAGGCAAAAATAAAATTGCGTCAGGACGCTTTGCTTCAGAGCCTAAATTCGAACCAAAATGCGACTGCAAAATATAATCGCCAACCGAAGTGAGCGTTTCTTTTTCGAGAAGATTCGAGCTCTTCAAAATATTTTCTAAAGTGATTTCAGCCGTGCGTCCAGCACCTCCAGGACTTAGTAAGGCATTTTTAGTTTTGTTAATTTCGGCGGAGGATTTTTTTACCTCTTCATCAAGCGCGTGAAGTTTTGCGGTGACGCTTTCAAAAGTTTTAAATAAATTTTCGCTAAAAATATTTTGCTGTTCGCTGTTTTTATTCATCAAATTTTCTGAAAGCTGCAGCAACTCTTTTTCTTTTTCGTTGCGTAAGAAATTTATTTCATTTTCTGCGCGATCAAGCTGACCGCGGGTTAATGAAGATTTCTGTTTTTCCTGCGCTAAAAAATAAAGACAGATGAAAAGAGCGAAAGAGGAGATAAGAGCTAGAGCTGTCAACATTGTATTTCGAAAATCGGTTACTAGGTTTTGGACGAATTTTATTTTCTTCAATCATGACCCAGCAAAAACAACCGCAACCACAAATTTTTCACGCTTTGCCTTTGCGCGACGTGGTGATTTTTCCGCAAATGACGACGACTATTTTGGTTGGTCGTGAAAAATCTGTAAACTCAATCGAAGATGCTCGGCGCCTGGGTTTGCCAGTTTTGGCGGTAACTCAAACCAATCCTGATCTTGATGAGTTTGACGAGAAAAATATTCACCGCACCGGCACTTTGTGCAGCATCGTTGAAGCTATTCGTACAGCCGACGGAACTTTCAAAGTTATTCTGCAGGGATTGGTGCGTGCGCGCATTGGAAAAATCATTAGCACTGAAAAATTTTTTACTTGTGAAGCGAATATTGTTCTCGAGCAAAAAACTATTGCCGACACGAATGAAACTCTTGGATTGATCAAAGCCTGCATCGACAATTTCGCCAAATATGCAGCTTACAACAAGCGCATCACTCCAGAAATTCTAGCTTCAGTTGCGAAGTTGCGCGCTCCGCATGAAGTAATTTACATGATCGCGACTTACGTCAGTGGCTCACTTGCTAATAAACAAAAAGTTCTCGACGAAGATAACATTGAGCAGAAATTTTTTAAATTGCTCGAAATCATAAAGTCAGAAATCGAGATTGGGCAAGCTGAAGAGCGCATCAATAAGTCGGTTCAAGAAAAATTTACCAAGCATCAAAAAGAAGTTTATCTGCATGAGCAGATGAAAAATATTAAGAAAGAACTTGGACAAGATGAAGAGGCTGAAACCAAGGAGATCAAAGAGAAATTGGCTCATCTAAAATTGCCAAAAGAAGCACGAAAAAAATGTGATAGTGAGTTGAGTAAGCTCGAAAAAATGAATCCATTTTCTTCTGAATCTGGTGTGGTTCGTAATTATCTTGAATGGATTTGCGCGCTGCCTTGGACAAGAAAAAGTAAGCTCGGCGCAGATCTGGCGCATGCTAAGAAAATTTTAGACAAGCATCATTATGGCTTAGAAAAAGTGAAAGAGCGCATCATCGAATTCATCGCGGTGCAAATGAAAACGAAAGATTCTAAAGGCCCGATCCTTTGTCTCGTAGGCGCACCTGGCGTTGGTAAAACTTCGCTCGCTAAATCAATCGCTGAAAGCTTGGGAAGAAAATACGTAAAAGTTTCACTCGGAGGAGTGCGCGATGAATCTGAAATTCGTGGCCATCGACGCACTTACATTGGCTCTATGCCTGGGCGCATCATTCAATCAATGCGTAAGGCAGAGAGAGTAAATCCGCTAATGTTGCTCGATGAGATCGATAAAATGTCGCATGATTTTCGTGGCGATCCTTCTTCGGCGTTGCTTGAGGTGCTTGATCCCGAGCAGAATTGTAATTTTTCCGATCATTATCTTGAGGTCGATTATGATTTGTCGAAAGTGATGTTTGTTGCTACAGCCAACAGTCTCGCAACAATTCCTATCCCGCTGCGCGATCGCATGGAAATCATCCAGCTTTCGGGCTACACTGAAAATGAGAAGCTGCACATCGCCAAGCAACATTTGCTCTCAAGACAGCGCAAAGATAACGGATTAAATGCTAATGAATTTTCAATTTCTGATGAGGCGATTTTGACTTTGATTCGTCGTTACACCTTCGAAGCAGGCGTGCGTAATTTAAGTCGCGAGATCGCGAATTTGGCGCGCAAAACGGCGAAGGTGATTGTGACTAAAGAAGCGAAAGCTTTACACATTACCAAAGAGAATTTGCGCAAATATGCTGGCGTTGAAAAGAAACATTTTGGTATCGCACGCAAGCATGATTTAATTGGCATCACGACAGGTCTTGCTTACACCGAATATGGCGGAGATTTGCTCGATATTGAAGCGTTGAAATTTGAAGGTAGTGGTAAAATTCAAGTTACCGGCAGGCTCGGTGAAGTGATGAAAGAATCAGCGCAGGCGGCACTTAGTTACGCAAGATCAATTGCTAAACAATTCAAAATCGACGCCAAACAATTCAATAAATTCGACTTCCATATTCACGTTCCTGAGGGTGCAACGCCGAAAGATGGACCCTCAGCTGGCGTGGCTCTGTGCGTTTCTTTAGTTTCTGTTTTAAGTGAAAGACCAGTGCGCAAAGATATCGCGATGACTGGTGAAATTACGCTCTCGGGAAAAGTTTTAGAAATTGGTGGCTTGAAAGAAAAATTGCTCGCAGCGCTACGTGGTCAAATCAAGACAGTCTTGATTCCGCAGGCTAACGAGAAAGATCTTGAAGACATGCCAAAAGAAGTTTTGGACAGTCTAGAAATTAAGCCGATCTCACACATTAGCGAAGCTCTCGAAGAGTGTTTGAAGGCGCCGCAAGCTCATCGCCGCAAGAAGAATGTCTAAGCAGATTCACATCATTGCCGGACCAAATGGTGCAGGGAAAACTTCGCACGCTCGCATCGCGCTTTTGCCAGATTTTTTAGGCAGTAATGAGTTTGTGAATGCTGATGAAATAGCGAAAATTCTTTCTCCAGAAAATCCGAAGAAGTCAGCAATTGAAGCTGGTCGCTTGATGTTAAAGAGAATGAATTTTCTGTTTGAAAGTGGCCTGAGTTTTGCTCTTGAGACCACTTTATCGGCGAAGATTTACGTTAATTTTATCAGAAAAGCTCAGATTGTTGGCTATAAAGTGAACCTAATTTTTCTGAAGCTAGAAAGTGCGGAGCTTGCAAGAATGAGGGTCGAGGTTAGAGTGAACAAGGGCGGACACAATATTGAGTCAGAAGTAATCGAGCGCAGATTTAAAAGGGGTTTAGATAATTTAAAAACCTATCTCGATATTGTTGATGCCGCTTCGATTTATGAAGCAAGCGGTCACGACCTCGTAGAAATTGTCACAAAAAGTGATGGCCAGCTCACAATTCTTAACGAGAAATTATGGAAGGAAATTTATGGGCAGTAACGAAATTCTAAAAAGAACCGAAGAGGGCATGAAGGAAGGTCACAAGGTTTTGATTCGCGAAATAGTTCGTGATCTGGAAGAGAAGGGAATCGCTCCTGCCTGGTCAATTGATGGAAAAATAAGAAAATTGCGAGTCGCTCATGAAAGCGAAATGGAAGATTTTGATCAGGAATTAAAGCAGCATGGGTTAAATAAGTCTGATTTTTGTCTACTTGAAGACGATACCACCAAAACTAATATTTCCGGCGCTTACCCAATAACAGGAAACATTATTTTGATTCATAAAAAATCTGCCAAAGTAAGAACCTACAATGCCGATAAAAAAGGCAGTCACTGGGTTTCTGACTTTCATCTCGATTTAAAAAATAAGCTCTTCGGCTAACATCTTTTCACATGCAAAATAACAATAACAAAAACACGCTTTTAGCGGTAACTCTTTCTGTCGTAATTTTACTAGGCTGGACCTGGCTTTACGAGAAGCCGCGCATCGAACAAAAAGAAGCGGCGCAGAAAAAGATTAAAGAGGTTCAGGTGGCTGAGAGCAAAGCTCCGGCACTAGCAAGTAAGAATATTCAAGAAGCGATTGTGGCGACAAAAAGTCGTGATGAATCTCTCGCTGAAAGTAAAAATTTACGCGTTAAAATTTCTAACGAATTTCTGCACGGATCTGTGTCGCTCAAGGGCGCGCGCTTTGACGATTTGACTCTCGCCAAATATTTTGAAACCACGGAACATAAAAAAGAGGTAGCACTTTTTGCGCCGGCAGAGAGTAAAGAAAGATACTTCGCTGATTTCGGTTGGATCAGCTCAAATGCTGGTTTGGAACTGCCTAACCCCGATACAATTTGGAAGAGCAGCGGGGCTAAATTAACGCCAGAAAATCCAATTACACTTTCGTGGAAGAGTAAGCAGGGCGTTGAATTTCTTATTAACTTAACACTCGACCAGAATTACATGTTCTCGGTTACGCAGTCGGTTAAAAATAACTCCAAACAAGAAGTAACCATTGCCAGCTATGGTCGCATCAATCGTGCTTTGAGTAGCGCTAGAGACCCAAATTTTATTTTACACGAAGGCATGATTGGTGCTTTTGGCGGAGTTTTGCAGGAAGTGAATTATAAAAAAATGCTCAAGGAAAAGAAGATTGAATTCCAAGATTCTGGAGAGGATGGAAGTTGGCTTGGTATCACTGATAAATATTGGCTAAGTGCCATGGTACCAGACAGGTCAATGGCTTACGGTTCTAGCTTTTCGCATAACGTAAAAAATCAGCGAACATTTTTTGATTCAGAATTTATTGGTCAAGAATTCCAAATCGCTGCTGGCGATGAATTAAATTTTACTCACCATCTTTTTGCAGGAGCAAAGAAGGTCAGGCTTCTCGACCAATATGCGAAAGATTTTGATCTCAAACTTTTTGATCGCGCTGTGGATTTTGGCTGGTTTTATTTCCTCACCAAGCCGTTCTTTTTTATCATTGAATTTCTCAGTAAATTCTTAGGAAATTTTGGTTTAGCGATTTTAGCGATGACGGTTTTAGTCAAGTTAGCTCTATTCCCAATGGCCAATAAATCTTATGCCGCGATTGCAAAAATTAAAAAATTGCAGCCGAAAATCGAAGCGCTCCGCGTAAAAAACAAAGGCGACAAACTTGCGATTCATCGCGAAATGATGGAGCTCTACAAAAAAGAAAAAGTTAATCCGGCCTCAGGTTGTTTGCCGGTCTTGATTCAAATTCCAGTCTTCTTTGCGCTTTACAAAGTTTTGTTTGTGACTCTAGACATGCGTCAGGCACCTTTCTATGGCTGGATTCACGATCTTTCTGCACCAGATCCAACTTCAGTTTTTAATTTGTTTGGCCTGTTGCCTTTCGAAGTTTTTGGTCCGCTCGCCATAGGTGTTTGGCCGATTTTGATGGGTATCACGATGATCCTTCAGCAAAAACTTAGCCCTGCCTCGACAGATCCAACTCAAACAATGATTTTGAAGTGGATGCCCTACGTTTTAACTTTCGTTCTAGCCGCATTCCCTGCGGGTTTGGTGATTTATTGGACGTGGAGTAATGCGCTGTCGATCTTGCAGCAATGGGTGATTATGAAGAGGGTGAAGTAGATCGATTTAATTCTGCCAAATTTATTGATCTTCGGCAAAAAAAGGGCCACCAAGATCAATTTGTTCGTGATCTTGGCGCAAGATTAGAGTGATTTAATCTTTTCAAAAGCAGCGCTCAGATCGGCAATTAAATCGGCAGGATTTTCTAAGCCGATCGACACGCGCACCAAGCTTTCTGAGATCCCGAGTTCTTCACGTAGATCGAGAGCAATTCCAGAATGTGTAGTTGAAGCTGGATGACAAACGAGAGATTCAGTGCCGCCCAAGCTCACCGCAGATTTAAAAATTTGTAATGTGTTGATGAAGTCAAAGGCTTCTTTTCTTCCCCCGTTAAGCGTAAAAGCGAAAGTGCTACCAAAGCCTGTGCATTGTTTTGCGAGAGCCTCTTGATAAGATTTATTTTCGATAAATTTCGGATGAAAAATTTTGACTTGGGGAAAAGTTTCTTTCATCCAATCAGCAACTTCTTCCGCTGATTTAGTGGCGCGCTCCATGCGTAAAAATAATGTTTCGAGTGAGCGACCAATCATCCAAGAAGAGTGCGGATCTAGGTGCGATCCAAAAGCGCTGCGAGTGCGACGAATCTTTTCCATTGGCGCTTTTTTGCCAATTACCGCTCCGGCCACTAAATCACTGTGTCCACCGACATATTTAGTAAGAGAGTAGCAAGATAGATCGATTCCGTGTTGCAATGGTTTTTGGAAAACTGGTCCAAGCAAAGTATTGTCGCAAATGCTGATTGGCCTGTATCCGTACTGACTTTCAAATTTATCGAGAGCGTTTTTTACTTTCTCAAAATCAACAAAAGCGTTGGTTGGATTGCAAGGCGTTTCAATAAATAAAATACCAACGCGACCAATCCGGGCACCTTTCGCCAAGCCTTCCCAAATCGAGGATTGATCAAGGCCTTTTCTAAATTCTACCGATTGCACACCCCATGTTTTTAAGGCGCCGCGAATAAGAGTTTCTGTGCCGCCGTAAAGTGGCGAAGAATGAACAATCACATCGGAAGGCTTAAGCAAAGCTAGAAATGCGGTGGAAATAGCGGCCATGCCACTTGCAAAGATGTTGCAGCTTTCTCCGCCTTCTAAAAGAGCGATGCGATTTTCGATAATTTCTAAATTCGGATGATTGAAGCGACTATAAATTAATCCCCCAGAATAACCTTCCGGCATGGGTTTTCGACCAGATGTAACGTCAAAAAATTCCGCACCTTCTTCGGCAGTTTTGAAAGCAAAAGTTGAGGTTAAAAAAACTGGTGGCTTCACCGCGCCTTCAGACAAGAAAGGATCGTAGCCGTAAGACATCATCTGTGTTTCCGGATGAATTTGATGTTTGTCGATGTGTGTTTTTTTATAATTATCGCTCATGTTTATTTTGTTAATCTTTGGGATTCTTCTTGCGCAAAATTCATTCTCTCTTCCGCGAGAATTTTAATTTTTTCCATTTCTTGCGCGCTGGCATTTCTGGAGACGTAAATTGGCTTGTCGTCGAAATAAAAACAGAGAGTTCCGAAGGGGAGAGGAATTCGGAACTTATCCCAAGTGTTCAGTTGTTTAAAGCGCGAAGATGAATAAGACATCGCCAAAATTCCGGCGCCCGAGATGCGTGCAATATTCACGATTTCGCCATTAATTTTTTGATTAGGGCCGCGCGGACCATCTGGCGTAAGACCAAGCGAATAGCCATTCTTCAGGCCTTCGAAAATTTTTCTAAAGCTTTTAAGATCGATTCCTCGTGAAGATTTTCGCCCACCTTGTGATGATCCATAAATCGAAATCAGGCCGAGTTTTTCCATAACTCTTCCGACAAAATGCCCATCTCCGTGACGCGAGGCAAGGGTCATAAAGTTGTAACCCGGAAAAAGTCTTTTCGGTTCTTTCGTGGCAAAAGGAATCATCATTAAGCGATTATGCCAAAAAGTAACAATGAGCGGAGTCTTGTTGTTCAAAGCCTCGAAGATGGTTTTATAATTAACAAAAATTTTTTTACTGCTGACGTAAACGAGCTTCATGTAGAGAGACAGGATCAGACAAATAAACTCGCGCATCAAGAAGCTGTAAGCGATTCTTCGAGTCAGTTGTTTGAACTTTGTTTTGACATCGTACCACTCAACGTTGCTTTGAAGGCCAAAAATTTTCCATTTTTTACTCATTTTAAAAACTCCTCCAAAGCAATCATATCTTGCCAAGCGACTTTTTTCTTCGAAGGCTGGCGCATCAGATAAGATGGGTGAAAAATTGTAAAAGTTTTGATCGTGCGTGACAAAAATTTTGGTGAAAAATCGATTAATTGTCCGCGAACTTTACTGATTGGATCATTGATGCCAAGCACTGCGCTCATTGAAGTCGCGCCAACCAAAAGTAAAACATCAGGATTAATTAATTGAATGTGGCGCTCAACAAATGGGCGACATATTGCCAGTTCCTCATCAGTCGGGCGGCGATTTCCAGGTGGTCGCCAGAAGATGACGTTGGTGACGTAGAAACTTTCTTGTCGCGTGAGATTGATGGCACCGAGCATGTCGTTAAGCATCTGCCCAGAATCGTCGCAAAATGGAATACCCTGCAAATCCTCGTGATTACCCGGCGCTTCGCCAATCACCATTATTTTTGAATTCGGATTGCCATCGGCAAAAACAGTATTCGTCGCCATCTTTTTTAAATTGCAGCCGTCGAAATTTTCCACAGCTTTGCGCAACTCATCGACAGTTTTTGCGGCTTGCGCCAGTGAATTTGCCTTGGCAACAATTTCATTAAGTGATTGAAATTTTTCGGAAGTCACTAATTTTTTTGCTAGAATTGAGAGGGCTTGATCCGTTGAGAATTGAGGCTTGATGAAGGTATTAACAATCGGTGACTTTTTTTCTTCAGCAACTTTTTTTACCGCTATTTTTTGTTGAAAATGCTGAAAATAATTTTGTGATTTTTCAGAAATTATTTCGTTCAGATCGTTGTCGATGTAGAATTGCAGAGCTTCCGCAAGATTTTTCTTAGTCATTGCTTCACCACCTGCTTAATAAATTTTTGAAAATCTTCCGCTTTCTCAAAATTTTTATAAACCGAAGCGAAGCGCACGAATGCTACCTTGTCGAGCTTCTCAAGTGCGATCATCACCATTTCGCCAATTTTTGCCGAAGGAATTTCTGTCTCATTCTCAACCTCGAGTTGGCGCACGATATTATTCACCATTTTATCAACTTGCAGTTCTGCCACTGGCCTTTTGCGAACGGCCATCTCGATTGATTTTTTTAATTTCTCTGGGTCAAAAACTTTTTTCTCGCCACTTTTTTTAATCACTAAAATCTCGCGCAATTGCACGCGTTCATAAGTTGTAAAACGCGAATCACATGCCGCACAATAGCGTCGACGCTTGATTGCTTCGCCATCGTCGGAGATGCGACTATCTTTAACTTGGGTTTCGAGATTGTTACAAAATGGACAGCGCATAATTACATTTTCTCAGTTAGGGCAGCCTTGATGAAGCCTTCAATTTCTCCATCCAAAACCGATTGAATATTTCCAGTTTCAAAATTGGTGCGTAGGTCTTTTACCATTTGATAAGGGTGTAAGACGTAAGAGCGAATTTGATGGCCCCAGCTATTATCAGTCTTGCTCGATTCTGATGCAGCAAGCGCATCTTTCTTCTTCTGTATTTCTAATTCGTAAAGGCGCGATTTCAGCATTTTCATGCATTCGACGCGATTGCGCAGTTGCGAACGATCGCTTTGGCATTGAACGACGATATTCGTCGGCAAATGCGTCATGCGAACAGCGGAATCAGTTTTGTTGACGTGTTGTCCGCCAGCGCCAGAAGCGCGGAAAGTGTCAACGCGCAGATCTTTTTCGTCGATGGTAATTTCGATTTCGTCATCAAGTTCTGGATATACCCAAACCGAAGCAAAACTAGTTTGACGTTTGTCGTTGGCATTAAATGGCGAGATGCGCACAAGCCTGTGTACGCCTGATTCTGTGCGCATCCAACCACAAGCAAATTTGCCAGAAATTTTGATAGTTGCAGAGCGAACTCCCGCCTCTTCTCCATCCAAAATATTAACGATTTCGACCTTAAATTTTTTGATTGCAGCAAAGCGCTCATACATGCGCAGAAGCATTAAAGCAAAATCACAAGAGTCTGTTCCACCCGCGCCGGCATTGATGTCGAGGAAACAGTTATTACCATCAGTCTCGCCGGAAAAAAGACATTCAATCTCGAAATTATCCGCAGTTTTTTTGAGTGAGATTAAAGTTTTTTCGATGTCGAAAATTAATTGTGCATCGGCTTCAGACCGGGCTAGTTCAAAATATTCGCGATTGTCTTTTAAGCCGTTTTTTAACTCAGCAACTTGCTCCAATTTTCCTTCAATCAGAGATTTTTCTTTGAGAATTTTTTGCGCCTCTTGGTTGTTATTCCAGAGATTAGGATCTTCTGATTTTTGATTTAGCTCAACTAATCTTTGCGATAATTTTTCAGGTTCAAAGACACCTCTCAACGAGGTTTAATGAGGTCTCGATGGCACTAAAAAGACTTTCGATTTCGGCAGACATAATTTTAAAGTTGGGATTCTTGTAATTGCATAACAGCTTACTAAATGAGCGATCGATTTTTCTCAACCAATCAAAAAATATGTCTAACAAAGTTATAGGTATCGATCTTGGTACTACACATTCTTGCGTCTCAATCATGGAAGGCGGAAGCGCGAAAGTAATCGAAAATGCTGAAGGCGCACGCACTACTCCTTCGATTGTGGCATTTCTTGCTAATGGAGATAGAGCTGTCGGCGCATCGGCAAAACGCCAAGCTGTCACTAATCCACAAAATACAATCTTTGGTATTAAGCGCTTGATTGGGCGTCGTAATGATGACGCGGCTACAGAAAAAGATCGCGGCTTAGTTCCTTACAAAATTGTTCCTTCAGCAAATGGTGATGCCTGGGTTGAAGTGAAAGGTGAAAAATATTCTCCGAGCCAAGTTTCGGCATTCATTTTGATGAAGATGAAAGAAACCGCGGAAAGCTATCTTGGCGAAAAAATTGAAAAAGCGGTGATTACAGTTCCGGCTTATTTCAATGATTCACAACGCCAAGCTACAAAAGACGCGGGCAAGATTGCTGGCCTCGATGTTTTGCGTATCATTAACGAACCGACTGCTGCGGCTCTTGCTTACGGCTTCGATAAAAAAATCAGCCAAACAATAGTTGTTTATGATTTAGGCGGCGGAACTTTTGACGTTTCGGCTCTTGAAATTAGCTCAGACGGCGTTTTTGAAGTGAAATCAACCAATGGAGATACTTTCCTCGGCGGCGAAGATTTCGACATGCGCATTCAAGAATTTCTCACGAGCGAATTCAAAAAAGATACCGGCGTTGATTTGTCTAAAGATCCACTCGCTTTGCAACGTTTGAAAGAAGCGGCAGAAAAAGCAAAAATTGAACTTTCTTCAACTTTAGAAACCGACATCAATCTTCCTTACATCACGGCAGACGCTTCTGGCCCTAAGCATCTCAACGTTAAATTGACTCGCGCAAAACTTGAGCAATTGGTTGATGATCTAATTCAGCGCACAATCAAACCATGCGAAAATGCCTTGCAAGACGCGGGTTTGAAGGCTTCTGACATTGACGAAGTTATTCTGGTTGGTGGCATGACGCGCATGCCAAAAGTTATCGAAGTGGTGAAAAAACTTTTCGGTAAAGAGCCAAATAAATCAGTTAATCCTGATGA
>CAMBES010000015.1 GCA_945865855.1 Rhizobium sp. Q54
CCGCGAAGATCGCGCCAAAATGTTGATCGTTTTGGCGAATTTACCGCAGCATCCACAATCAGTTCCAATCAACAT
This sequence comes from Rhizobium sp. Q54, assembly GCA_945865855.1. Classification (GTDB taxonomy): domain Bacteria; phylum Pseudomonadota; class Alphaproteobacteria; order Rickettsiales; family UBA1997; genus UBA2645. The sequence goes on from CAMBES010000015.1 coordinate 76, forward strand.
GCTTGTGCGCGTAGCCGGCACTCCGCTCGCCGAAATACAAGAACAAGAACTCGATCAGTTTGAATTTATTCGCACCATCGCCGTCGCTCGAATCATGATGCCAAAGTCGGTAGTGCGCCTTTCGGCGGGTCGTGAGAATATGAACGAACAAACTCAAGCCTTGTGTTTCCTGGCTGGAGCTAACTCAATTTTCTACGGCGAAAAACTTTTAACTACGTCAAACCCTGAAATGGAAAGAGATCAAAACCTCTTTAAAAAACTCGGAATCGCTGGAAAATAAAAACTAAAAGCGTCGTCATTCTTGATGCAAAAGTGTCGAGAATGAAGGGCTTAGCTCTAACTTTAAATTTAACCAAAATGTCGAATATCGAATCAAAACTAACCTCACTCGGAATCACCCTCCCAACTCCAGCCGTACCAGTTGCTAACTACGTCGGATTCGTAAAATCTGGTAATGTAGTTTTTGTTTCCGGACAACTTCCAATCGAAGCTGGCAAGTTGCAATTCATTGGAAAAGTTGGCTCAGAAATTTCTGCTGACGATGCCAAAAAAGCCGCCCGCCTTTGCGCCATAAACATCCTTGCTCAACTCAAAGTTGCTTGTGACGGAGATTTAGAACGCACAGTTCGTTGTATTAAACTCGGAATTTTTGTTAATGGCGACGCCAATTTCAAAGATCACCCAGCAGTTGCCAATGGCGCTTCCGACCTAATGGTTGAGGCTCTTGGGGATGCCGGCAAACACGCCCGTGCCGCGGTTGGATCAGGCTCACTTCCCTTCGGCGTTGCTGTTGAAGTTGATGCAATTTTCGAAATTAAATAAATACCTCTCTAACAAATGTCTCTCCAGCCATTCCACCTTGCGATTCCGGTAAACGACTTAAGCGCAACGCGCCAATTCTACGGCAAGATTCTCGGGCTCGAAGAGGGTCGCTCGAATGAGCATTGGATAGATTGGAATTTTTTTGGGCATCAATTTGTCACTCACTTGCGCCACGAAAAAAATGAAGTGATCGTTAATCATGTTGATGGTCACGGCGTTCCCGTCCCGCATTTCGGCGTAGTTCTTGAATGGCAGAAATGGCATGATTTTTCTGAGAGATTACAGGTGGCAAAAATCAAATTTGTGATCGAGCCTTATATCCGCTTCAAAGGAAAAACCGGAGAGCAGGCGACAATGTTTTTTTTAGATCCAAGTGGCAACGCCCTAGAGTTTAAAGCCTTCAAAGACATCTCTCAGCTTTTTGCAAAATATGAATGAAATTCTGCTTGCTGCAAATCGCATTAAGAATCACATCAAAAATACCCCGGTAATTTCTGATCAGAAATTAAACGAAGAGCTCGGCGCGCAGATTTTTTTCAAGATGGAGAATCAGCAAGAAACCAACTCATTCAAAGCGCGCGGCGCATTTAATGCGATCCTGAGTTACAAAGAAAAACACGGGAAATTTCCTGAAAAAATTGTTGCACAAAGCTCTGGAAATCATGGACAAGGAATTGCTTACGCCTGCAAAAAATTCGGCATCAAAGCTTTAATCTACATGATTAACAAGGCCTCGCCACTAAAAATTGCCGCAGTAAAAAATTTAGGAGCGGAAGTTATTTTGCTTGAAAAAAGATCTGACGTAAATGCGCAAGCATTAGAAAAACAAAAAGATGGCTATGTTTTTATTCATACTTCTGGCGATGCAAATGTGATCTCTGGCCAAGGCACAGCTGCTCTTGAGGCGCTTGCAGAAATTGGTGAGGTCGATGCAATTTTTGCTCCTTGCGGCGGTGGTGGATTAATTTCTGGATGTTTTTTAGCAGCGCAGAATTTATCGCCAAAAGCAAAAATATTTGCCTGCGAACCCTTGAGTGCCAACGATGTGGCGCAATCAGTACGCGAAAGAAAAATTGTCGGATTTGAAGATACTCCAAATACAATCGCTGACGGCGCCAGAACTCTAGCCACTTCCGAGATTTGTTTTCAATATCTCAAACAGATCGCGGGAATTCTGGAAATCTCCGAAGAGGAAATAATTTTCTGGCAGAAAAAATTATCAGAAAGTTTGCAGCAAGAAATCGAACCAACTTCCGCCCTTGCGATCGCTGGCGCAAAGCAATTCTTGGTAAATAATCCTCAAGAAAAAAATCAAAAAATTTTAGTAATTATTTCCGGCGGCAATGTTGCTTAGAACCTTGCTTCTAATAGCCCTGGGTAGCCGCACAATCTTAGAAAGAATACCCTGAATCCAGAATTTTTAGCGAAAAATGCATTAACAAAATCTACAAACCCGGCGAAGAAAATAATTTTTATTATAAGTTGATCGCTGACAATTCCGCACAGAAAAAATCTGAATAAACACGTTAAATTACACATTAATTCAACTAACCTTCGCTCTTATCGCCTTTCTTAAAACCCAGTGCCACCAAATAAGTTTCTGACGAATCTTTGCGCGACGAATCTGGCTTAAAATATTTTACCGTCGAGAAGCTCTTTTTAAGTTTAAGTAGGATTTCGCCCGAATCTCCTCCTTGAAAAATTTTCCCGACAAAACATCCGCCATCATTCAAAATTTTCTCAGCGAAATTTAGTGATTCTTCGAGCAAATCGACAATTCGCATGTGATCCATTTGATGATCTCCTGTAGTGTTTGCGGCCATGTCGCTAATAACTGCATCGCATCTTCCGCCTCTGTTGTACGGAATAGTTTTGAGCAAAGAAATAATTTTTTCTGCAGCATCTAATTCCATGAAATCACCAACAAAAAACTTTACTCCTGGCAAGGGATCGATTGGCAATAAATCTAGCGCAACAACATTTCCTTCGCCAACTTTTGTAACTGCATATTGCGACCAGCCGCCTGGTGCCGCGCCAAGATCGACAACGATTTTTCTTTTTTTAAAAATCTTAAATTTTTGATCGACTTCAATGATTTTAAAAGCCGCGCGCGAACGCCACCCTTCTATTCTTGCGCGCTCAACAAATGGATCGTTTATTTGACGCAACAACCATTTTCTTGAAGACTTCTTAAGTCGTTTCGCTTTCTTGAGCGTCTGAAATTTTTGAGGCATTTATGAAAAAACTTACTGAAGCAGAAAAACGTGTAATTCTGTACAAAGGAACCGAATCACCCTTTAGCGGGGAATTCTACGAAAATAATCGTCGCGGAAAATATTTGTGTAAACAATGCGGAACTGAACTTTTTTCAAGCATCGATCAATTCGACTCTGGCTGCGGCTGGCCGAGCTTTGACGATGAAATTTCTGATTCGGTAAAAAAAATTACCGATGCCGACGGTAGCAGAGTGGAAATTATCTGCAAAAAATGTGACGGACATTTGGGTCACGTTTTTCACGGCGAAGGCTTTACCACCAAGAACACGCGCCATTGTGTTAATTCAATTTCGCTCGATTTCGTTGCAGAAAAATTCGACGAAAATTTTGAAAAATCTTTTTTTGCCGCCGGCTGTTTTTGGGGAGTGGAATATTTTTTTAAACAGGCCGAAGGCGTTAAATCAGCTCTCTCTGGTTACATTGGTGGTCACATCGAAAATCCAACTTACGAAGAGGTTTGTAGCAAACAGTCTGGGCATCTCGAAGCCGTCGAAGTAATTTTTGATCTTCGTGAAAATAATTTCGAGAATTTAGCGAAATTATTTTTTGAAATTCACAATCCTGAGCAAGAAAATGGACAAGGTCCTGATCTCGGCCCACAATATCTTTCGGCAATTTTTTACACGAACGAAAATCAAAAAATAATTGCTGAAAAATTAATCAAAATTCTCGAAGAAAAAGGAATGAAGATCGCCACCAAATTATTCCCCGCAACGCAGTTTTGGACCGCAGAACTTTACCACCAAAACTACTACACCAGAAATGGCAAATCGCCTTATTGCCACCGGCACACAAAAAGATTCTAAGGATTAAATCCAGATCCGTCATTGCCCGCGCAGGTGGCAATTAAGAAACGACAATTCTTGCTCCGAGTTCGCTAATCCTGGACCAGCCCCAGGCAAGAATGAAGGCCCTAGAGATCAAGCAACAAAAACTCAGAATTTCCTTCGGCTATTATTTTGAGTTCTGATTCATTTTCTATCGCCGCCGCGTCTCCACTCTCGAAGATCTCGCCATTCACAGAAATTTTTCCAGAAACGATTTGAATCCAAATCTTTCGATCTTTTTTTACTACAAAATCAAAAGTTTTTTGAGCAGAAAATTTACCGACAAAAATCTCTGCATCTTGGTTTATTTGAAGCGATCCGTCACGTCCCGAACCAGATACAACAAGAGTAAATTCACCGCTGAAAGATTTTTGATCGTAACGCGGCGCGATTTCTTTTACTTTGGGCAAAATCCAAATTTGCAGCAAATGGGTTTCGCGACTTTTTTCGTGATTAAATTCTGAATGAAAAACACCAGTTCCGGCGCTCATAATTTGCACTTCGCCAGGCAAAATTGTTGAGGCAGTTCCAATTGAATCTTTGTGCGCGAGTGAGCCAGAGATTATGTAGGTAATAATTTCCATGTTATTGTGCGGATGCTTACCAAATCCGGCTCCAGCACTAATAAAATCTTCGTTGATCACGCGCAAATTTCCGAAATGCATGTGCTTCAAATCATAGTAATCAGCGAAAGAAAATGTATGAAAAGATCTGAGCCAGCCGTGATTTGCAAAGCCGCGCTCATTAGATTTTCTGATCTTAATCATTTTATTTTTCTCTTAGTTTATTTGGTTACTTTCGCCTGATAAATTTGCTCTACTTCTTGGTCGCTCAAAAATTAATTCACTTTTGGGCAAGGGGCGAAGTAGAATTTTTGAAAATCTTTCCCTCACATTTTTACGAATGAAAAAAATTCACACAATTGGAATCATTGGCGGTGGACAACTCGGGCGCATGATCTGCTTTGCTGCGCACCAACTTGGATTTCGAACTGTTATTTTTACCGATCAAGAAAATTCGCCGGCAAGTTTTGTAACTAATCAAACAATTATTGCAGATTATTCCGACAAAAATGCGCTGAAAAAATTTGCCAAAAGCGTCGATATTGCTACATTTGAATTTGAAAATATTCCTTTTGAAACCTGTGAATATCTAGCCTCACAAGTTGAACTTTGTCCGAAACCACAAGTTTTAAAAATTACTCAGAACCGAATCTTAGAAAAAAAATTTCTTAATTCGATCGACGTTAAAACAGCTGAATTCGCGACAGAAAATTTTTCCAAAAATCTAAAAAAATTCAAAAAAGGAATTTTAAAAACTACCACAATGGGTTACGATGGCAAAGGACAGTATGTCTTGGAAGCTTCCCAGTCATTACCTGAAACTGGATCGCAAGAATTAATCCTCGAAAAATTTTGCCCGTTTGATTCAGAAATTTCTGTTTTAGTTGCGCGCGGCAAAACCGGCGAAATTAAAACTTATGAGCCGCTTACTAACTTTCACAACAACGGCATTCTTGATGAAAGTCACTACCCAGCAAAAATCTCTGAGAGCTTAATATTAAAGGCGCAAGCAATCTCTGAAAAAATTGCTAAGGAATTAGATTTAATCGGAATTTTAGCGGTAGAAATGTTTGTGATTGGCGAAGAAATTATTGTAAATGAGTTGGCGCCTAGACCGCACAACTCCGGACATTTTTCAATGGATGCCAACATAACTTCACAATTCGAGCAAATCATTCGCGCTATTACTGGCTTGCCGCTTGGCTCGACAGCATTTCACTCAAGCGGTTACATGAAAAATTTAATCGGCGATGACGTGAATAATCTTGCAAAATTTTATCAAAATCCTCGCGCTAAAATTCATCTCTACGGCAAAGAGAAAGTTGCCGTAGGAAGAAAAATGGCTCACGTAAATATTTTAAAATGAAAAACCTCGTTTCACAAAAATCAGGCTTCTTAGGAGTCGAAGAAAAATACTTAAAATCGCCAAGTGATGCAAAAGTTGTGGTCGTTCCTTTTGGTTTAGAAAAATCCGTAAGCTACGGCGGCGGAACAAAAAAAGGGCCGAAGGCGATTATTAAAGCCTCACAACAAGTTGAGCTTTTTGACGAAGAATTTTGGTGCGAGCCATTCCGCAAATACGGAGTGGTAACAATGAAAGAGCCAGAGATTGATTACGCCTCAGTTCCAAAATCTTTGGATCAGCTCGAAAAAATTACTGAAGAAATTTTAGCGGCTGGAAAATTTCCGCTGATTCTTGGTGGCGAACATTCAATCACCGCCGGCTCAATTCGTCCTTTCGTTAAACGCTACCCAGATCTAGCAATTTTGCATTTTGATGCTCACGCCGATTTGCGCGATGGCTTTGACGGCGAACATTATTCCCATGCTGCGGCTCTTCGTCGAGTGATGGATCATCCGATTTCAACATTAATTTCTTGCGGCATTCGCAATATTTCTGCGAGCGAGATTCCTTATTTAGAAGCAAATCGCCATCGCATTCACATGCATTTTGGCAAGGATCGTAGAAATTGGGATGCTAAAAAAATCGTGGCTCCGCTAAAAGATCGTCCGGTTTTTGTGACCTTCGATTTGGACGGATTTGATTCAAGTTTAATGCAAGCAACTGGAACTCCTGAACCAGGCGGAATAATGTGGGAAGATGCTCTCGACATCATTCGCGAAGCTGCAAAAATTTCTAACTTCGTTGGCGCAGATGTTGTTGAACTCGCGCCAGTCAAGGCTTTGCACTCGTGCGACTTTTTGTCGGCGAAGCTTTGCTATAAAATTCTTTCCTACGCTTTTTTAGGTAAAAATGGCCAATAACTTCACCATCGACAATGTTGAGATTAAGCGTGGCGAACGTCTACGCATCAATATCGACATGGGAAGTATTTACGATTTTACCGATGTCAAAATGCCAGTCGAAGTTATTCGCGGCAAAAAAGATGGGCCGACACTTTTTGTTTCTTCAACAATTCACGGTGATGAAATTAACGGGATTGAAATCACACGACGCTTACTTGCGCAGAGAGCGTTAAAAAATATTTGCGGAATGTTGATCGTCATTCCGATTGTAAATATTTTTGGCTTCAATGATCGCTCGCGTTATTTGCCCGATCGTCGCGATCTTAACCGCTGCTTCCCCGGGCTTAAAAATGGCTCACTTGCTTCACAGCTCGCTTACAAATTTATGCGCGAGATTGTTTTGAAATCTGATTTTGGAATTGATCTTCACACCGGCGCTTTTCATCGCTGCAACTTTCCACAAATTCGCGCTGACATCTCTAATAAAAAAACTTTTGAACTTGCTCAAGCGTTCGGCGCACCAGTAATTGTTAATTCAGATTTACGCGACGGCTCACTGCGAGCGGCGGTGGTACAGTCCGAAATTCCAATGATTTTATTTGAAGCTGGAGAGGCGCTGCGCTTCGACGAAAATAATACCAAGATCGGGGTCGAGGGAATTTTGCGCGTGATGAAAGTGATCGGCATGATTAAGTCTCCGCAAAAAATCACTCGTAAAAAAACTCTCATTACTCGCTCCAGCTCTTGGTTAAGAGCGCCACATAGCGGGCTCAACATGCCGAGAATAAAACTCGGTAACACAGTAAAAAAAGGTGACGTGATTAGTGAAATCGCCAATCCGCTTGGCGATCACAAAACTTTAGTAAGAGCACACGAAACTGGAATTGTGATTGGCATGTCTCTTCTTCCTCTCGTTAATAAAGGCGACGCGCTCTTTCACATCGCTTGCGAAAAAGAGCGAAAAATTTCTGATTCAATTTCGACCACGGATTATTATGACAATATTGATCCAGTTAATGCACACTAGTCATGCCAAGTGTTGTTCCTGAGTTTGCATTTTATTTTCTTAAACTTACGTTGCGCGCCCTTGATTTCTCCACCCCTCTAAGATTTTTTTTAAATAATTAATGCCAAGAGTTTCCGTCGTCGCCAAGAACTACGCTAAAGCGCTGTTTCTTGCCGCAAGAAAAAATAATTCACTTGAGAAAACCTCTAACGAGCTTGGTGTTTTTAAACAAAACTTTAGTACGAGCTTCGCTCACGAACTTAAAAATCCGGTAATTGCCAAAAATGATCTTGCTCAGATTATCTCTGACGTGACTCAAAAATTTGGCCTAAGCTCGCTTTCTTCAAATTTCTTCGCTTCAATCGTGCGTAATCGTCGTCTTAATTTATTCCCAGAGATCTACGAAGAATTTTCGCGCTTATTCAAGCAATATCAAAATATTCTTGAAGTTGAAGTAATCAGCGCCGTTAAGACTCAAAAAGCTCAAATCGATCGCCTTAAAGCTGTAATTGAAAAAAAATACCCAGGGAAAAGAATCGCCATTAGAGAAACTATTAAGGAGCAAATTCTTGGTGGATTTCAAATAAAAGTCGGCTCTGAAATAATTGACGCCAGCCTTAAAAACCAGCTCGAAAAATTAAAGAAAGAATGCCTCGCCGCAATCAACTAAACCAAACTAACTCAACAACAACCAACAACTAACATGGAATTCAAAGTCGAAGAATTTTCCAATATTTTACAGCGCACTGTCGAAAATTTTCACAGCGCCGCCGAACTCAAAGAAGTTGGCGAAGTAATTAAAGTCGGTGACGGAATCGCAAAAGTTTACGGCCTAGACAACGTTCAAGCTGGCGAGCTCGTTGAGTTCGAATCTGGGGTTAAAGGCATGGCGCTTAACCTTGAAACTGACAATGTCGGTATCGTTATTTTTGGTGATGCTCAAACAATTAAAGAAGGTTCGAGCGTTAAAAGAACTGGCAAGATTGTTGAGGTTCCAGTTGGCAAAGGCTTGCTTGGACGTGTTATTGACGCCCTTGGAAATCCAATCGATGGCAAAGGTCCGTTGCTTGACGTAACTTATCGTCGCGTAGAAGTTAAAGCTCCCGGAATCGTTGCTCGTCAGTCAGTTAGCGAACCAATGCAAACTGGTATAAAAGCAATCGACAGCTTGATTCCAATCGGTCGTGGTCAGCGTGAATTAATTATTGGCGATCGCCAAACAGGCAAGACTGCAATCGTTCTCGACACCTTCATTAACCAAGCCAAAGCCCACGAAGAAAATAACGAGAAGCAAAAGCTTTACTGTATCTACGTTGCCATTGGACAAAAGCGTTCGACCGTGGCACAAATCGTTAAAACTCTCGAAGATGCTGGCGCGATGAAATATAGCGTCGTTGTTGCTGCTACCGCTTCTGAATCTGCCGCACTACAATTCTTTGCACCCTACACCGGCTGCACAGTTGGCGAATTTTTCCGCGACAATGGAATGCACGCTGTAATTGCTTATGACGATCTTTCTAAACATGCCGTGGCTTACCGCGAGATGTCGCTTCTGCTTCGCCGCCCACCAGGACGCGAGGCTTATCCTGGTGACGTTTTCTATGTTCACTCTCGCCTGCTTGAGCGCGCCGCTAAAATGTCGGATGCGATGGGTGGCGGGTCTTTGACTGCGCTTCCAATTATCGAAACTCAGGCCGGCGACGTTTCTTCTTATATTCCAACCAACGTAATCTCGATTACTGACGGACAAATTTTCTTAGAAACTGAGCTCTTTTACAAAGGCATTAAACCTGCTGTGAACGTTGGTCTCTCGGTATCTCGCGTTGGTTCTGCCGCTCAAACTAAAGCAATGAAACAAGTTGCTGGAACGATCAAACTAGATTTAGCGCAGTTCCGTGAGCTTGAAGCTTTTTCACAATTCGGTTCTGACCTCGACGCATCAACACAAAAATTGCTCGATAAAGGCCGCAAATTAACTGAGCTTTTGAAGCAGAATCAATATTCTCCAATTGGCTTCGAAGAGCAAGTTGCTTCGATTTACGTTGGCGTGAGAGGCTATCTAGACCAAGTTCCCGTGAAAGATGTAACAAGATTTGAAAAAGAATTTTTACGCAAACTTCATGCTTCGCATCCAGAAATTCTAAGCTCAATCAAGAAAGAGCAAAAAATCACTGACGAGACCGAAACAAAACTTAAAAATTTAATCGAAGAATTTTTGACTGTGTTTTTGAATCATGCTCCGTCTTCTCATCTCGACCATGCTGGTCTTACCGCTAGCCTAAAATAGTCGACAGATGGCAAATCTAAAAACTCTCAAAACCAGAATTAAATCAGTCAAATCAACTCAGAAGTTGACTAAGGCAATGAAAATGGTTGCGGCTTCGCGCCTCAAAAAAGCGAAGCATGCGGTTGAGGCTTCTCGTCCATTTGCTGAAAAAATTTCGGAAATAATTGCGAATCTAGCTTCAAACATTTCTGTGCGTGGAAATTTGAACGAAAAATTTCCCCTCCTCACCGGCAAGGGCAAACAAAAAGCTCATTTGATTTTAGTGATTTCATCTGACCGCGGTCTCTGCGGCGGCTTGAACGGTTCCACAGTTAGATTTGCCAAAAGTCGCATCGGATCTTTGGTCTCAAAAGGTCACGAAGTAAAAGTTTTCTGTATCGGTCGCAAGGCCTACGAACAACTCAAAGCACCTTATGGCAAACAAATAGTTGATCACGTTGGTGGAATTTTCAAAAACATAATCACCTACCAAATAGCACAAGATTTAGCCGGAAAAATTATTAAACTTTTCGATCAAGATCAATTCGATGTTTGCGAAGTGATTTATAGCAAATTCAAATCAGCAATCGCTCAAGAGCAAGTTTCTAAGCAAATAATCCCAGCGCCAATTCTGCCAAAAGAAGGAAAAATTGGCTTCGAAGCCCCAATGCTTTATGAGCCGGGCGAAGAAGAAATTTTATCCGAGCTTCTCCCAAGAAATCTTGCCATGCAAATCTACAATGTTTTGCTCGAAAATAGTGCATCTGAACAAGGTGCTAGAATGGCGGCGATGGAAGCGGCAACTAATAATGCTGGCAAAATGATTAAGAATTTGACCTTGGTTTATAACCGCACTCGTCAGGCTAATATTACAAAAGAACTGATCGACATCATCTCGGGAGCGAACGCGGTTTAATTCTACTAAACTAAGGTGGCCATGAATAAATCTCGCCTCGCCATCATCTATTTTCTTATCCTCGCTGTTTTCGTGCTGATTGCTCTACGCATGATTTTCATCGTTACCACCGGCGATAAAGGAACGGTTAGCAATATTTACGACCAGGATAAACTCGGTAAACGCGCCAATATTTTTGACCGCAACGACACTCTCCTCGCTACCGATTTAAAAACAAAATCACTCTATCTTAGTTCGGTTTTAATCAAAGAACCTCAAGCTCTCGCTCGCGGTCTTGCTGGAATATTTCCCGACCTTTCTTACGCTGAAATCCTCAGAAAAATCTCAGAAAATAAAAGCAGCAAGCAATGGATTCTAATTAGACGAAATCTCGCCCCATCACAAGTTGAAGCCACGGAAAATTTAAAAATGGCTGGGCTGATTTTTGAAGAAGATCGCATTCGAATTTATCCGCAAAAATCAATCGCCAGCCATTACGTTGGATATGTTGATCGCGACCGAAAAGGTCTTGCTGGAATGGAAATGCAGCACAATCGCAGCCTGTCTCATAATGAAGATTTACAACTCGCAATGGATGTGCGCGTGCAAGATATTTTGCACGATGAGCTGCTAATCGCGATGGAGGAGTTTCGAGCTAAAGCCGCATCTGGCGTGGTTATAAATGTGAATAACGGCGAAATTTTAGCTTTGTCTTCGATCCCAGATTTCGATGCAAACTCTTCAAACAAGGCCAGCGCTGATGAATATTTTAATCGCATCGCCAACGGTCTTTATGAGCTTGGTTCGGTGATGAAAGTTCTCACCAACACTCTCGCCTTTGAAGATGGTGTCGTGAAACCAACGGATGTTTTTAATGTGCGAGATCCAGTCAAATATGGGCGCTTCACGATTAGTGATTACCATGCAATCAAAGATCTAATGACCGTCGAAGAAATTTTCGCCTACTCCTCAAATATCGGCACAGTAAAAATTGCCGACAAAATCGGCGCCGAAAGTCAGAAAAAATTCTTAGCAAAACTCGGATTACTTAAAAGATTAGAAGCTGATTTTCCCGGCCTTGGCAAACCAATTTATCCACGCATCTGGAGTGAAATCAGTCTCTACACAATTGCTTACGGCCATGGCATTGCAATCACGCCGCTACATTTAGCAATGGCCACCGCTGCAATCGTGAATGGCGGAATTTTATACAAACCATCTTTTGTAAAACTCAAAGAACAGCCAAACGGAGAGCGCGTAATCAAAGAATCAACATCACAAATGATGCGAGCAATGATGCGCAACGTAGTTGAGAACGGAACCGGAAAAAATGCTAATGTCGAAGGCTACGAAGTTGGCGGAAAAACTGGAACAGCAGAACGCGCCGAATCTGGCAGCTACAATACAAAACTTACCACCGCTTCATTCATCGCCACCTTCCCAACTTCTAAGCCGCAATATTTGGTCTATGTAGTTTTTGATCGCCCAAATTATATTTTTAATACTGGCGGGATGGTTGCTGCACCAGTTGCGGGAAGGGTGATTAAAAACATCGCACCGCTACTTGGGGTTAGGCCAATTCTTAAACCGAACGCACAAAATAATCCTCCACATAACTTTTTCTAATCACCGCTGAAGCTTATGATTGGAATAGTTTATCACACACTCAAACTAAAACCGAATGCGCCAAAATAATCCCGCAAGAAATAGCAATATTTAGCGAGCGCATTTGATTTTTCATTGGAATAAAAATTTTGTGATGAGCTGATGCTGCCACACTTTCTGGCACTCCGGAGCTTTCTTTACCAAACATGATTATGTCACTCTCGCTAAATTTAAACTCGCTATAAATCTTGTCGCCTTTAGTTGTCGCCAAAATTAAACGCTGATTTTTTTCCAGAATTTCACTGCGAAAAAAATCCTCAAATGACGCATGACAAAAAATTTTTGCGTGATTGATATAATCCATCGCCGCTCTTTTTACTCTCGACATATCTAGCGGAAAACCGCACGGTTCAATGATGTGCAGTTCTACGTCAAAACAAACGCAGGTGCGAATTATTGCGCCGACGTTGCCGGCAATGTCTGGTTGGTACAAAACTATTTTGCTCATTTTGAATAAAATTCGTAAACTTACTTTTCTTTTAAAGCGCGCATTTTTAAAAAGCATAGTCCCCTCGATTACTTAGTAAAATCAATGTCTGAAACAGTTAAAGTCATCTTCCTTGAAAAAGGAGAAAGAAAAGAATTTCAAGTGCCCGTTGGTACCAGCGTATTGCAGGCGGCACGAGATAATAACATCGACTTAGAAGGAGCTTGTGAAGGCTCTCTTGCCTGTTCTACCTGCCACGTAATCGTCGACAAAACATTCTACGATTCACTTACAGAACCCACCGAAGATGAGGAAGACATGCTCGATCTAGCATTCGGATTAACCCCAACTTCAAGACTTGGCTGCCAAATCATTCTCACCAAAGAGCTTGATGGCCTAACCCTAACCGTTCCTAGCGAGACCCGGAACGTTTCAATTTAATTAAACCAACCAATTTTATGGGCAGAAACATCGTAATTAAATTAGCAATTCTCTTAGTTGTGGCCGCATTGGTTTACAGCGTGTTCTGGTTCTTCAAAGTCGGACAAGTTGAAAAGCAAATCAAAGAATTCGTAAGCAATAACAGTTCTTATGTTTCAGCCGGAGAGGTTGTGGTTTCTGGATTTCCCTTGGCACAAAAAATTACGATTAAAAATCTGAAATTCATAATTCCTAATGCGGCTTTAGATAAGAACCAGGTGCTCGTTCCACATCTCGAAGCAACTGCAGGAATTCTCACCTCTGACTACAAAATCACTTTGATAGAAACTGTTTCTGTGCAAGATCCAGACGGAAATCTTTCCTCTGTTGAATTCGCCAAAGATCCTGAGATCAGCATCTCAATGCTCGACGGCAACATTGCCAAATTTCACTACCAAGATTCTGGTTACAGGATCTTAGGTGCGGATAAAAGCGTGATCTACTCTTCTACCAACAGCATGGTATCTGTTAAGAACAGTGTAGAAATGGACAAAATCACCAACTTGATCAGCATCAATATTAAGGAAATTGAAGGTTTCGATGTCATTAGTCTCTACAAAAATATCTTAGAAAAGAAGATTGTTGACGGAATCAAAACTGGTGAAATTTCCCTCAGCAATAATCCAACTCCTGCCGCCAATTCTGAACAAGTCATGCCCGATGCATTGGCTGCGCAACAAGTTGCGACTCTTACTGCTCCGGCACAAGTTGTTACACCAATCACTCCAACAACAACTGCTGCCGTAAATGCTTCTGTCGCTACAAGTCCTGATGTTGCTGCGGCTTCAACAACACAGGAAGCGGTCGCTGATCCAGTATTAGCTAATGCTCCAGCTCCAGCAACAATCTCTGACACTAGCCTTGTTAAAAGCGACCTCACTCTTGAGCTAGAATATGTTTTGACTCCAATCAAAGTTGAGGGTCAACAACCCAACATTCCTCAGGATCCAACTCAAATCCAAGAAGCTCCTTCTCAACACAGTAAGACGGTAAAAATCACGAGCTTAGAGTTTTCTAACCCGCTCTACAAAATGACGATTAGCGGCGAAATGTCTTCTTTGCCAGACGACTCTCTGCCCTCTGGCGGGATCACTATTAAAGTAGAAAAAATCACTAATCTAATCACTCAGATTTCGACTAATTTTACTCAAATGGCTAATAAAAATAAGTCACCAACAACTGTTAAACCCGCGCCAACTGATGATGCTAAAACAGCAGATTCTGCCACCAACCCAGCCTCGGTTGTTGATGACTTACTCAAAGGAACTTTAGCAGTTCCGGTCGAAGATCCTTATCACTCCTTCTTGGTTAGAGTCTCCACAAATTTCAGCTCGGTAATAAAAGAAATCGCTGCAAAAAATGCAGCTAGCAAAGATGATGTCGCGCAATTCGACGTTAGAAGGGAGAAAAATCTCGACTTCCTAATCAACGAAACTTCGACCCGCGAAATCCTCGGAAAATTCTAATGAAGATTTTAGAGGCGTTAGCGCGGGCCAAGGAAATCTTGGTCTCAAAGGGCGTGAGCTCTAGATTGGATTCTCTAATCCTTCTAGCTCACGCCCTTTCTTTTTCAAAAG